>JAFQMB010000066.1 GCA_017421095.1 Oscillospiraceae bacterium | reverse complement strand
TCCACCGCTTTTTGGGCCAGAATTCTGCCGCCGTCGGGAATCTCGTTGACAAAATGCACGGTGGCACCGGTCACCTTGACCCCCTTTTCCAACGCGGCTTCATGGACTTTCAAACCATAAAATCCTGCGCCGCAGAAAGAAGGAATCAGCGCCGGATGGATGTTGATGATGCGCTCAGGATAGGCCTTGACCACCCTTTCACCCAAAATAGAAAGATAACCGGCCAAAACGATCAAATCGATCTCTTCTTCTTTCAGTTTGGCAAGGAGAGCATCCTCAAAAGCCGCGGTATCGGCAAACATCTTTTTTCCGATGACACAGGAAGGAATGCCGTTCTCCGCCGCCCTTTGCAGTGCATAGGCCTTTTCGTTACTGGCGATCACCAAAGAAAATTCGCCGCTTGGAATCTCGCCTCTTTTTTTGGCATCCAGCAAAGCCTGCAGATTGGTGCCGCCGCCGGAGACCATCACGGCAATTCTCAGCACAGTTTTACCCCCTCGCTGTCGGCGGTTACTTCGCCCATCACATAAGCATCGCAGCCCTGAGATTTCAGAATGCGAACCGCCTCGTCTGCCTTGTCGGCAGCAACCACGACGCTCATCCCAACGCCCATGTTATAGGTGTTGAACATATCCCGCTCGGGAACGTTGCCCACCTCTTGCAGCAGACGGAAGATGGGCAGCACGCGAATGGCGCTCTTTTCCACCTTGATGCCCAGGCCCTGTTTCTGGCTGCGGGGAATGTTTTCATAAAAGCCGCCGCCGGTGATATGGGAAACGGCCTTGACTTCAATTTCCTTGGCCAAAGAGAGCAAAGGCTTTACATAAATACGGGTGGGAGTCAGAAGGGTTTCGCCCAAAGTGGCGCCCAGTTCGTCATAATACCGGTTCAGGTCCTTGTTTTCCACATCAAAGATCTTGCGAACCAGCGAGAAACCGTTGGAATGAACCCCGGAAGAGGGCAGGGCGATCACCACATCGCCGGGCTGCATCTTCTGGTTGTTGATGATCTTTTTCTCATCCACCAGGCCTACAGAAAAACCGGCCAGATCATATTCATCTTCGGGATAGAAGCCGGGCATTTCGGCCGTTTCACCGCCGATCAGCGCGCAACCGGCCTGAACACAACCTTCGGCCACACCCTTGACGATCATCGCCACACGCTCGGGCACGTTTTTACCCAGGGCGATATAATCCAAAAAGAAGAGGGGCTGAGCGCCGCTGCAGATGATATCGTTCACACACATAGCCACACAGTCGATGCCCACGGTGTCATGCTTATCCATCAAAAAGGCGATTTTCAGTTTGGTGCCCACACCATCGGTTCCGCTGACCAGCACCGGACGGCTCATTCCCGAAAGATCGGGCACAAACAGACCGCCGAAACCGCCGATATCGGTGTCTGCGCCGGGGATAATGGTGCGCTTCACATGCTCTTTCATCATTTCCACTGCACGATAGCCCGCGGTAATATCAACGCCGGCTGCCTTATAACTTTCGCTGAAGCTCTTTTCCATGTTTCTTTCTCCTTTTTATTTACAATCAAAGTTCCAGTGCGGCATCTTTTGCCAACACCGCGGCGGCATTCTCTTTTCTCATCTGATCGAGTTTTTCGGCCAAAGCAGCGTCTTCCACCGCCAGGATCTGTGCGGCGAGAAGTGCGGCATTTTTCGCCCCGTTGATGGCAACGGTGGCCACCGGCATTCCGCTGGGCATCTGAACGGTGGAAAGCAGTGCGTCCATCCCATCCAGTTCGGAAGATTTCAGAGGAATTCCGATCACCGGCAGAGTGGTTCTGGCTGCCAGAGCGCCGGCCAGATGGGCGGCCTTTCCGGCGGCGGCAATGATGGCGCCGAATCCCTTTTCTCTGGCATTTGCGGCAAAAGAAGCCGCCTGATCGGGGGTTCTGTGTGCCGAATAGATATGCACCTCATAAGGAATTTCCAACGCTTTGAGTTGTTTGGCAGCAGCCTCGCAAACAGGCAGATCGCTATCGCTGCCCATGATCAAACCGACTTTTTTCATTTCGCCACTCCTTTTTGAAAATCAGAAAAGACAGGGCACTGATACCCTGTCTTTGCTTGTGATTGGATATGACATCCCGATGGATTTTTCATCAAAAGAACCCTGGCAGGCCAAAAAAGCGCACTGCTGCGCAAAAAGCCCACAAGGCGAAAAACTCCGCATTTTTTGCAGGTTCGGCGACAGCACATTGACCCCTCCCTTTGGACGATCTTCTTTAAAAAATCAAAAACGAGACGCAGTGTAAGTATATCACACTTTTTTCTCCACCGCAAGACGACAGTCTGCCGACTTTTTCCGCCTTATAGAAGAAAATATAAGTTAAAATGACAAATCCCGGAAAATTCTCTGTTTTCTCATCCCATTTTCCCTCTTTTTCCGGGCAAAGCAAAAGCACCAAAGAGAAAAGTTCTTCGGTGCCTTTGCATATGAGAGAGCAGAGAAAATCATCCGTTTTCTTGTTTGGAACAGCCACAAGCCATGGGACAGGCGGCACAGCTTCCCCCGCAGGAGCAGGAGCTCTTTCCCTTTTTCTTGTTATAAATTCCTTTGGCGACGATGGCGATAAAAATGATCGCCACAATGGCCGCCACAATGATGGTGGGCCAATCCATAAAGCCCTCCCCCTTTCGGATATTTTTTATTTAACAGTCAATTTGTTATTATCATATTTATTTTTGCGAACCAAGAGATAAATCAGCAACCCCAAAACAATCAGAGCAGCAACGGTTCCGATGATATTACCGCCACCGGTAAACCAGGAGCCCAACTGATACACAATCAAAGAAATCGCATAGGCAAACACACTCATATAAGCGATGGCGCCCACCGTCCATCTCCAGTCGTTCATTTCCCGCTTGATGGCGCCCATAGCGGCAAAGCAGGGGGCACAAAGCAGGTTAAAGATGAGGAAAGAGAGGCCGGAAAGCTTGTTGCCGCCGAAAATCTCCTGCCCGATGATAGTCAGCGCCTGGGAATTGCCCTCTTCCACCAGTCCAAGAGCCAGATCGGCATTTCCCATAGAGGTCAGAGAACCAAAGACGCCCACCACCTCTTCTTTGGCCAAAAGACCCAAAATGGTAGCAACGGCCGCCTGCCAACTGCCAAAGCCCAAGGGCACAAAGAGATAGGCAATCAAACTGCCAAGCGATTCCAGAATCGAGGTTCCGCCGCTTTCTTCGGTGATGTAATGAAATCCGCCTTCAAAAGAGAGGCTGTTGAGCACCCAGATGATGACGCTGGCCGCCAAAATCACCGTTCCGGCCCGTTTGACAAAGGACCAGCCCCGTTCCCAGGTGACAAGGAAGATGTTTCTGGGCACAGGCGCATGATAGGCAGGCAATTCCATCACAAAGGGGGCGGGATCACCGGAAAAGGCTTTGGTCTTTTTGAGGATGATGCCCGAGATGACAACTGCGCCCACGCCGATGAAATAAGCGGCGGTGGCGATCAACCCATTACCTCCGAAGAGGGCTCCGGCAATCAAACCCACAATGGGCATCTTGGCGCCGCAAGGGATGAAAGCGGTGGTCATAATGGTCATTTTGCGGTCCCGTTCCTGTTCAATGGTGCGGCTGGCCATAATACCGGGCACGCTGCAGCCGGAAGCCACCAACATGGGGATAAAGCTTTTGCCCGAGAGACCGAACTTGCGGAAGATCCGGTCCATAATAAAGGCAACTCTGGCCATATAACCGCAGTCTTCCAGCAAAGAGAGCAGAATAAAAAGGATGATCATTTGGGGAACAAAGCCAAGGACAGCGCCAACGCCGCCCACAATCCCATCCTGGATCAGGCTATAAAGCCAGGGGGCGATCACCGGGGTGCCATCGGCATTCAAAAGCGCAAGATCCAACAACTCCGGCACACTTTGCCAGTTGGCCATAAAAGTGTCAGGGAAGGTTTCAGCAAAAGAACCGAAAAGACCGTCATTCATAAAAACAACCGTCCAATCCCCCACCGTGCCGATGGAGAGGGTGTAAACCAGCCACATAATCAATGCAAAAATGGGAATCGCCAAAATTCGGTTGGTCACAATGCGGTCGATTTTATCCGAATAAGAAAGCCCATCCTTACGCTTTCTTTTATAGCAGGTTTTCATCATCCCCACAATGTAATCATAGCGATCGTTGGTGATGATGCTTTCCGCATCGTCATCCAGCGCATATTCCACCGCCCGGATATCCGATTCAATGTGTTCCAACACCTGTTTGGACAGCGAAAGCTGTTCCGCCACCTTTTGATCCCGTTCAAACAATTTGATGGCATACCATCTTTGCTGTTCTTCGGGCATATCGTGGACCGCGGCCTCTTCAATATGGGCAATGGTGTGTTCCACTCTGCCGGAGAAGGGATAAAGGGGCACCTGCTTGCCGACTTTGGCAGCTTCAACAGCCGCTTCGGCAGCCGCCAAAATACCATCCTCTTTCAGAGCAGACATCTCGACCACCATACAGCCAAGTTCCTTGGCCAGCCTTTTGGTGTCGATTTCATCTCCCGCTTTTTTCACTGCGTCCATCATGTTGATGGCCACCACAAGGGGAATGCCAAGTTCCATCAACTGGGTGGTCAGATAAAGGTTGCGTTCCAGATTGGTTCCGTCCACAATGTTCAAAATCACATCCGGGCGTTCGCCCACCAGATAGTTTCTGGCAACCACCTCTTCCAGCGTGTAAGGAGAAAGGGAATAAATACCGGGGAGGTCGGTCACAATCACCCCTTCGCGTTTTTTCAATTTTCCCTCTTTCTTTTCCACCGTCACACCCGGCCAGTTTCCCACATATTGGTTGGATCCGGTCAGTGCGTTAAACAGGGTTGTTTTTCCGCAGTTGGGGTTGCCCGCAAGGGCAATTCTCAAATCCATCTTTTTCCTCCCTTTTCGTCAAAGAAGTAAGCATTGGCTAACTCAAAGTGCAAAAAAAATAAAACAACGGGCAATATTGCCGTTTTCCTTTTTCTCTCAGTCTTCCAACTCCACCATTTCTGCATCTGCTTTTCGCAGGGTTAATTCATATCCCCGCACAAAAATTTCAATGGGGTCACCCAACGGTGCAACCTTGCGGATGTAAATTTCAACGCCTTTGGTAATGCCCATATCCATAATCCGGCGTCTTACAGCGCCTTCCCCTTGCAGTTTTTTGACCTTCACCTTTTTGCCCACTTTGGCATCTTTCAACGTATACATCCAAGACTCCCCCTTTCTGATAAAATGTTGCTTGATCGAATCATATTGGTTTGCGCCCTTTCTTTGCCGATTCTCACCCGACCAATCAAAGTTAGCAGGCGCTAACCCGTTGTTATTATAGTCATCACGGTCCATTCTGTCAAGGCGATTTTTACAATTTTTTCAAAATTTTTCCTCTTTTTCGACCGGCTTGTCCGGTGCTTCTTTGGGCAATTCTTTTTTGCCGGCAAAAGAAAAGGCCGACCGGTATGAAACCGATCGGCTCAAAATTTATTTGGATAGATTTTGTTCTTTCAAGCGTGCGGTGCGTTCGGCGGTGGCAAGGGCAGAGAGCAGTTCCTCCAGTTCCCCGTTCATCACACTCTCTAATTTATAAAGAGTCAAACCGATTCTGTGGTCGGTCAGACGGTTTTGGGGAAAATTATAGGTTCGAATACGCTCGCTTCGGTCGCCGCTTCCCACCTGTATCCTTCTGTTTTCGGCCAACTCCTTACTTTTTGCTTCCTTTTCAGCGGCAAGCAATCGGGCACGCAGCACCTTCAGCGCCTTTTCCTTATTTTTATGTTGGCTGCGCTCATCCTGGCATTCCACCACCGTTCCGGTGGGCAGATGGGTGATCCGGACGGCGGAATCGGTTTTGTTGATGTGTTGTCCACCGGCACCGCCGGAACGGAAGGTGTCAATCTGCAGATCGGAAGGATCGATGGCCACCTCCACCTCGGCAGCCTCGGGCAAAACCGCAACCGTCACAGCAGAGGTGTGAATCCGCCCTTGGTTTTCGGTTTCGGGCACCCTTTGCACCCGATGGACGCCCCCTTCATATTTCAATCTGCCGAAGGCCCGCTCGCCGCTGACCAGAAAACTGATCACCTTATAGCCGCCCAGTTCGGTTTCATTGGATTCCAACAGTTCGGTTTTCAGGCCGCATTTATCGGCATACATCCCATACATCCGATAAAGGGCGGCAGCAAAAAGGGCCGCCTCTTCCCCGCCGGTTCCGCCTCTGATCTCCACAATGATATTTTTATCGTCGTCCGGATCTTCGGGCAGCAGCAAAATCTGCAGTTTTTCCATGGCTGTTTCCAACTCGGTTTCGGCAAAAACGAACTGTTCTTTGGCCAAAATCTGCAGTTCCGGGTCGTCTGATTCTTCCATCAGCAGTCTTGCTTCCTTCTTTTCTTTTTCCAGCTGCAAACAAAGGCAATACTGCTCATAAAGGGGCGTGATCTTTTTCAGTTCCCGGCTTTTTTGGGCAAACATCTCGGGATCGGAATAGACAAGAGGATCGGAAAGAGAATCCTGCAGCCCAACATAATTTTCTTCCAAAAAATGCAAAGACGACAATTCCGGCATCTTCTCTTCCCCCTTTCTTACAATCCCTTTTGGTTATTCCTTGCCCATCTCGGCCCATTTTTCAGTGCGTGTTACAGAAAGTTCCTCTTTGGAAACGACTCGCCCTGCGCGCGTTACGATTTTGATGCTTTTTTCAATGGCGCTGCGCTTATTTTCCATCTCTCTTCCGCAGCCAAGACAGACCACCCGAAAATCCATCCCCACCCGCATCACCTTCCATTCCTTGCTGCCGCAGGGGTGACTTTTTTTCATGGTGATAATATCTCCCACATGGATGTCCATCAAAAGACCTCCTTTTCTTATCGGATGACGAAATTTTCACCCTCCCGGGTCAATTGGGCTTCATAATAGGTTTTCATAATACCGACCAAATCTTCCAGATCCGAAGCGGCAGCGGTTTCACAGGCAGAATGCATGGCAAGCTGCGGCAGGCCGATATCCACCGTTGTCACAGGGACAAAGGTGGAGGCGATGCTACCAAGGGTTGAACCTCCCGGCAGATCGGAACGGTTGGCAAAGGTTTGTACTTTGGCGCCCGAAAGACGACAAATCTCTTTGAAAAGGGCGGCGGCAAGGCCGTCGGTGGCATAGCGGCGGTTGGCATTATATTTGATCACCACGCCGCCGCCTAAAACCGGCGCATTCTCCCGATCGGAATATTCGGGATGGTTGGGATGGATGGCATGGGCATTGTCGGCCGAAACCAAAAAAGAGGCGGCAAGAGCCTGTCGGTGAGCCTCCTCACCCTTTCCAAGGGCAAGGCTGATGCGATAAAGCGTGTCCCGCAAAAAGGCAGAACCGGCACCCTGCAGGGTGGAACTGCCCACCTCTTCGTGGTCAAAGACACACAAAACAGGAATGCACTTTTCCGCCTTGGCCTGCAAAAAGCCCTCAAAGCAACCGAAAACACAGGCCAGATCATCCAGTCGGGGAGAGAGCAGAAATTCTTCCTTTTCCCCAACCAGACAACCTTGTTCCCGGCAATAAAGATTCAATTCGTGCGAGAGGATCGCTTCCTTTTTGACACCGCATACTGCCGCCACCAAGGCAAGAAGATCTCCATCCGGCTGCAAAGAATAAAGGGGCAGTGTGTCACACTTGGGGTCAATTTTCACCCCGTCATTCACCTGGCGGTTCATATGGATGGCCAGCGAGGGGATCACCAGAAGATCCCGGTCCAGATCCACCAGTTGGCAGCGGATACCGTCTTCTGTTTTGACATAAACTCTTCCCGCCACGGAAAGGGGTCTGTCCATCCAGCTGGACATAATCATTCCGCCGTATTTTTCGGTGTTCAGACGCCAAACACCTCCTGCCGCCTTTTCCATGGGGTTTTCTTTGATGCGAAAAGCAGGAGAATCGCTGTGGGCAGCGGCAAGATGGAAGGCATCTGCCTCTCCCTTTGGCAAAGAAAAGGCGATGAGCGAGGAATCGGAACGCTTGACATAGTATTTCCCTTCAGGCTGCAGCTGCCAGGCGCTTGTTTCCTCCAGCTGCTGATACCCTGCCTCCGCCAAACGGCGGCAGAGTTCTTTGACCGCGTGAAAGGGGCTGGTGCTTTTGCGGATATATTCCAACAGGGCACCGGCATATTTTTGGTTCATATCAAATCTCATCCTTTCGGGG
>JAFQMB010000065.1 GCA_017421095.1 Oscillospiraceae bacterium | reverse complement strand
TATAAAATTGCAGACGGAAAGATTATTGCCACTTCACAAAGCACAACATTTGAATTTGAGATTAAGGATAAGAACACCCTTATATTGATTGACAATGGGGATAATGACTTTTTTAAAATTCCCATCAATACGCAGTTTGTATATAGTGAAGATTTGAAGTGATTACATTACTTTCGGTCGTTTTTACCCCAGCTTATACACCTTTTAGTCGCTCTTTCGCAGAAAAAAGTCACTTTTGTTTACCGACAAAGGTGACTTTTTTATTTGCTTCTCCCCTCCGCAAAAAATATATCTGCCAAACAAACCGCCCTTTTGTTCTTGCCATCTTTATTACACTATGGTATTATTTTTTGAGAGATATTGAAAACCTTTTTATTTGCAAGGAGGGTAATATGTATCACCGGGAAAGAGAACGTGTCAGCCGCATTGTGGCGGTGGTATTGGGCATTCTGCTGTTTGCGGGATTTTCCTATCTCTTTTATCCTTTTATCCGGGATGAGCTTTTATTTCTCTTCCCCGGAAAAACCGCAGATGGCGGTGAAATTGAATATCTTTCAAACAATTATGACTGGGAACCCGAAGGGCAGAAAATCAGCCATGAGGAGGAGATCAATGCTTATATGAAGCAGCTCTTCCCCTCTGAAACCCATCTGCAATCCACCCATCAAGAAGCAAACGATTTTTCTGTCACCGTCCATATTCTTCCCCCATTCGAAAACAGAGATTACTTTGTGTTATACACCACCGGAATGAGCGACTACGCTATGCCCACCGATGATCCCCAAGAAAAAGGTTATTGCTATTCCGAACTGATGATGTTTTTGCCAAAAGATTGGGTGTTTGGAAACTATGAAAATGCGATCGACCGTCTTTCCAAGCGGTATGCCTGGCCGGTAGAACTGATGCAGTTGTTGGCCGTTCTTCCCCATGAACAAAAGATGCTGACCGTTGCCGGATGCTCTTATGATCACGCAAAGCCGCTGGGAAACGGCAGTCAAATGAGCGGCAGTTTGCTGTTGTATCCGCCTTCCTTTGAGGGGCTCCCCGACATCAGACCGCTTCAAACCAAAGAGAACCACACCGTTTATTTCCATTGGGTCTTTCCTTTATATTCTTCCGAATCCCAATATATCACCGATGTGGGATTGACCTCGTTCCTTTCTTTGATAGAATCCAAAACAGAAAGTTTTGTTCTGGATATACAGCGACCTGCTTTGGCTTAAAAAACAATGATATTACCATTCCTCAAAAAACAAATCTCGATTATCAATAAAGAACCGCCCTCGCAAAAGCGAAGGCGGTTTTCTTATCGTTTACATCATTATTTGCTTCGGCTGACCCGGCGGGCAGTTTTTTTGCCAAAATAGATATGGGCAGACGGGGTGAAAAGCAAAGCCAAAGCCCCGATATCCACAATGGGAAGGGCAATCAGACTGATCACCCCGGCAAGTTGAATGCCGCTGATGCCGGAAAAATCCGCCAAAAACAGGGAACCAGCCAGCCAAAGAATCAACAGCATCACCCAGGCCATCAGCAGAGTTCTGGCACTTGGCATTCCGGTCATAATCAAACCGGAGCAGGCAAGTGAAAGAAGCAGCACCACAATTTCCAGCAAATTGGCATCCCCTTGGGCAAAGATGGTGATAATCAAAAGATAAATGCTGTATAAAACCAAAATAGCAGAAGAAAGCCAAATGCTCCAGGGAACGGGAATGGGTGGGGTTTGCTGTTTCATGCCAAAACTCCTCTCGAAAACAGATGTTATCCCATCAAATAAGAATAGGGATTCACCCGGACCTTGTTGATGTAAAGTTCGAAATGCAGGTGAGGGCCGGTGGAATTGCCGGTGCTGCCGACCGTTCCGATCTTCTGTCCTCTGGTGACCACCTGACCGGGCACCACATTGATGGTTGCCAGATGGGCATAAAGGGTGAAGTTGCCGCCGCCGTGGTCGATCATAATGTGGTTGCCGTAACCGGTGCGATCTCCGGCTGCCGGTTTGGTATAATAAACGGTGCCGGCGTTGGAAGCCAAAACAGGGGCGCCGTAAATTCCGCCGCCGGTGAAATCACTGCCGGTGTGGAAATCGGGAACGCCGTAAAGGGTGCGCCAGCCATAATAACTGCTGAACCACCAACCCTTGAAATCCAACGGAATCGACCAATCGCCGCCCACATATTCACCGCTGTTGGCCGAAGAACTGATCATATCCTGAATCTCTTCGTTCAGTTTGTCCATTTGGGCGGTGATTTTCTTTTGCCGTTCTTTCAGTTCGGCCTCGGTGCGATAAATGGACTCAATATTGCTGAGTTTGTCTTCATACTGCTTGACCAGGTTTTTTTGCTTTGTTGCAGCAGAAGCCTGGGCGCTTTCAATGGATT
>JAFQMB010000064.1 GCA_017421095.1 Oscillospiraceae bacterium | reverse complement strand
CGGGAGGTGAGGGTCTGGTCCAGTTCCAATTCACCGATGATGTTTCGAAGGGTGGTGGCGGTCAAAACCTCGATGGCCTGCATGGGTCGTTCCACCCCGTAGGCATAAAGTTTGGGGTCGGTGATCTGGAAATAAACCACCGTGTCGATCTGCATGGTCACGTTATCCTTGGTGATCACAGGCTGGGGCGGGAAGTCCACCACCTGTTCCTTCAAACTGATGGTTTTGAGGACTCTGTCGATGAAAGGAACTTTGAAGTGGACACCGGTTGCCCAGGTTTTGTGATAGCCGCCCAAGCGTTCTACCACCGAGGCATAGGATTGGGAAACGATGCGGATGCAACTGATAAACAAAACCAAAGCGGCTGCCAGAATCACAGCCACCACAACCCAGGCACCGCTGTCAGCAGCGGCCAGGGTCAGGGGTGTAAAGAGAGCAAGAAATTGATTGGTCATAGTTGTAACTCCTTCAATCAGTTTTTTGTTTTTTTGGGCGAAGTGTTGCCCGGTTGGCAGGGGACGCTGCCCTTTGAAAGGTTAAGAGGCAGATTCAGAGACAGATTCTTGGAATTTTGGGGTAACAAGCAGTTTGACACCGGCAACGCCCAGAATTTTTACCACACTGCCCTTTGGGATGATCACGTCCTCATCTGTAGATCTGGCGCTCCATCTAAGGCCGTTTACCCGTATTTCGCCGGTTTCCAGCAGATTGTTGATCTCTTCGGTGACCGGAACTTCTTTTCCGATCAAAGCGTCTGTGCCGGTGGGAATACGCGCAGGGGCGATATACTTCCGATAAAGCGGACGGCTGATGATCAGTAAGAGAATGCTGACGGCAAAAAAGATCAGCAACTGCAGCCAAAGGGGCGCACCCAGAAGTGTGCCGATCAGGGCGGCTAAACTGCCACAGGCAAACCAGATACAGACCAATTGCGGGGTGAAGGCTTCCACCAATCCGAAGAGGATCAGGGCAACCAACCAAACAGCGGTCATCGGTTCCATATGGATTTCCTCCTTTCTTCGAGGTTGACAATATTTTAACACACTTTTTCAACGGGCGCAAATCCTGTTTTGGGGAATTGTGGGTTGCTTTTGCTTCAAAAAAACAGTATAATGAACAGGAAATAGACCGATCTTTCATTTTCGCCTGTTTTCGCCTTCGGGCGCATTCGCACAAAAGGGGGTCATTTGATGTTGCTTCGTGATCGTGATCGTGTTGTTTTTACCGGTGATTCTGTCACCGATGCCGGCCGTGCCCGTCCCGTTGGCCAGGGCCTTTGGGACGGTGTAGGAAACGGTTTTGTCCGTCAGGTGGATAATTTTTTGAATGTGCTTTATCCCGAGCAGAAATTCTATCTGATGAACACCGGGGTCTCCGGCAACACCACAAGAGATCTGCTTGCCCGTTGGCAGACAGATGTGTTGAATCTGAAGCCGGATATTTTGTTTGTCTGCATCGGTTTCAATGATGTCTGGCGCCAGTTTGACACCCCTTGTGTCTTCGATCTCCACGTGCCCATCGAGGAATACCGTGAGAATCTGATCCGAATGATCGGGGAAACAAAAGACAAGGTGCGCCAAATGGTCTTCCTCACCCCTTATTATATGGAGCCCAACAAAGAAGATGCCATGCGAAAGATGATGGATTCTTATGGTGCTGTGGTCAAAGAGGTTTGCAAAGAATATGATCTTCCCTGTGTGGACCTGCAGCCCGCCTTTGATGACTATCTGCAATATCGTCATTCTGCCTCTTTGATGTGGGACCGAGTGCATCCCGGCCCGATTGGCAGCCTTTTGATCGCCAGAGAGCTTTTGAAATTTATGGGTGTCGACCGTCCTCTTTTCTGATTTTTGCAATAAATGTCAGAAAAATCCGGCGAAAGAGCATCTTTTTTTCATTTGTAATTAGGCAGGGTTCCCTGCGAAAGGAGTCTTTTATGACCAAGATCAAAAAACTTGCCGCGTTTTTTCTGGCGTTTGTGTTGCTTCTTTCCTTCTGCGGTTGTTCTGCAAAAGGGGAAGGGGGGATTCTAACCGAGGATGGCAGTCTGCACCGGCCTGATCCTGTGATTCGGTTCGGTTCGTTCCCCATTCATTTTGATTATTATCGCTATCTTTATCTTTCTCAGCGGGATCAGCTGATGGGGGAAAATGAGGATTTCTTTGAAACCTACCCCAAGATGGAACAGCACCTGAAAGATTCAGTCTTTCGGTATTGCCGTTATCTGGCAGGGTTTTATGCTCTCCTTTCGGAATACGATGTGTTTCTGACATCGGACGAGCAGGATTTGGTGGACGATCGGATTCAAACCATCAAAGAGGGATATGAATCCGATGGAGGAAATTTTGAAAAGACACTCAAAGAGATTTATCTCACGGAGGAACTTTATCGCAAACTCATCGAAGAGGAGGAATTGGAGACCAAACTCCAAAACACCCTCTTTTTGAACACCGGCGCTCCCTTTTACCAAACGGACGATCAGGTGGCCGATTATGTGATAAAATCCTTCTGCCGGGCAAGACATATTTATTGCGAAAAGGAAGAAGATGCCCAAAAGGCGCTGGATGCTCTGCAAAAGGGTGAATCCTTTGGGGCAGTTTTGGCAGAATATAACGAGGATGCCACCATGGAAGATCTGACCGACGGTCGGTATTTCTTCTTTGGCAGTCACGAGGTCTCTTATGACCGGGCGGCTTTTGATCTGAAGGCGGGGGAGTATTCCAACATTGTTTCCTGCAGCGACGGTTATTATATCATTTATCGGATGGAGATGGAGGAAACTCTGATCCGTGCTGATATTTCAAACTTCCGCAATATGGTCTATTCCGCTTTGTATGACAAACTGTTGGAAGAGGCGGTGGCAGAGATCACCCCCGTCTGTTGTGCTCTTTATGACAGCATCACCCCCAAGACCCTTCGTTGATTTTCAATTTGAAGCAAGGAGCGTTTGTTATGAGCAAAAATGCCATCATCATCGGCGCCGGCCCGGCCGGTCTGACCGCAGCTTATGAGCTGCTGAAGAAAAGCGATATCATCCCTGTAATTTTGGAAGAAAGCCCTTATATCGGCGGCATCTCCCGCACAGCGGTGTTTGGAGAACGAAGAATGGATTTGGGCGGCCATCGGTTTTTCTCGAAAAATCAGCGGGTGATGGATCTTTGGCTGGAATTGATGCCGTTGCAGGGCGCGCCTGCTTTGGATGAAAAGATTTTGGGAACCGAGGGCGAATATGCCGAAAACGGCCCTGACCCGGAAGCAGAAGATCGGGTGATGCTGCGCAGAAGAAGAGTTTCCCGCATTTATTACCTGCGCAATTTCTTTGATTATCCCATCAGCTTGAAATTCGCCACCTTCAAAAATATGGGCCTTTTGCGCACCATGAAGGCCGGCTTCGGTTATATCGGTTCTGCCATTCATAAGCGGGAAGAAAACAGTCTGGAAGATTTTTATATCAATCGGTTCGGCCGCCCGTTATATGAAATGTTTTTCGAAGATTACACCGAAAAACTCTGGGGGGTGCATCCCTCTAAAATCGCGCCTGACTGGGGCGCCCAGCGGGTCAAGGGCTTGAGTTTGATGAAAACGGTGATGGCAGCACTGACAAAACCCTTCAAAAAACAGGGCAGCCAAACCGAAACCAGTTTGATTGAATCCTTTTATTACCCCAAAAAGGGGCCGGGTCAGCTTTATGAAATTATGGCCGCCGAAATCCAAAAGATGGGTGGCCGGATTTTGATGAACGCCCGGGTGATTGGACTGGAAACGGATAATGGTCGGGTGCAGGCGGTGACCTATGAAGACACCCAAACCGGGGAACGGGTTTCGATGCCCTGTGACGAGGTCTTTTCCACCATGCCGGTGAAGGATCTGGTGGCTGCCATGAGCCCCAAAGCCCCCGAAACGGTTCGGGAGATTGCATCCACGCTGCCCTATCGGGATTTTATCACCGTTGGTCTTTTGGTGGATAAACTTGCCATCCAAAACAAAACCCAGATGAAAACCTTGGGCAACATCGTTCCCGATTGCTGGATCTATGTGCAGGAACGGGATGTGAAACTGGGGCGGTTGCAGATCTTCAACAACTGGTCGCCTTATATGCTGCCCGATCCTGAAAAGCAGGTTTGGATGGGATTGGAATATTTCTGCAGCGAAGGAGACGAACTTTGGAACAAATCCTCGGAAGAGTTTGTCGCCTTTGCCAAGGAAGAACTTTTGCGCATTGGGGTAATCAGTTCGCCCGATGCGGTGAAGGATGCCACCCATCTGCGGGTGAAAAAGGCCTATCCTGCTTATTTTGGCAGTTATGCCCGTTTTGACGAGGTCCGTTCTTATACCGATGGATTTGAGAATCTTTGGCTTTTGGGAAGAAACGGCCAGCACCGTTATAACAATATGGATCACAGTATGCTCACCGCCATGGAAGCGGTGGACACCATCCTTTCGGGGAAACGGGATAAAAATGTGGTCTGGAATGTGAACACCGAAGAGGTGTATCACGAAACAGATGAAAAGAAAGAAGAAAAGAGAGAGAGCTGACGAGTTTGGATTCTTTCGGCTTGAAAAAGAGAACATCCGAAAATAAAAAACAAAGATTGTGGACCGCCCTGTTTTCGGGTGGTCTGCTTTCCTATGTTTTCTTGTTTTTTGTGATCACCGCTGCTTACTTCCTTTTCAAGCCCCTGTGGGAATATTCCGGCATTGCCCGGGCTACCTGCTCTTCTTTGGCGGTTTGCGGTGTCCTTGTGATTGCATTTTGCCTTTTTTGGCTTCATCAGGGAGGGCGCTTGACCCATCGGCATCTGTTGCTGGCGCTGATTGCCACCGGGGTTCTTTTCCGCATCTGTTATATGCTGTATACCCCCTTTACCTGGCGGGGGCATGACATCGGGGATTATGATTCCACCGGCCATTTTGCCTATATTTACAATCTGATTCTGGGCGACGGCCTGCCAAAAAGCTATTCTTATCAGTTTTATCATCCGCCGCTGATGCATCTGATCAGCGCCGCCTTTTGCAAACTTTGCAGCCTTTTCACCGGGGCTGTCGAACCTTTTGACCTGGTGGATCCTGCCAAGGTGATCTCCTGTCTGGCTTCGGTTTCCATTTTGATCACCTCGGTGAAAATCGGAACATATTTCAAACTTTCCCAAAAGGCTATGCTGCTTTTGACGGCCATCATGGCCTTTATGCCCACCTTTTATATTTTGGCTGCCAGCATCAACAACGATGTCTTGATGATTGCCCTGTATCTTGCCGCCTTTTATCGAACCCTTCTTTGGAAGGATGACCCCAGTTTCAAAAATATACTGATGATCGCCCTTTGCATCGGCGGTTCTATGATGAGCAAACTTTCCGGCGGCTTCATCGCCCTGTTCACCGCCTTTGTTTTTCTTCTTGTGCTGGCAAAAGGGGTGCGGAGTGTTTCTGTGGGTAGTTTACAGAAAAAATCGCTCACCGGTCTGATCGGCCAATTTGCCGGTTTCGGTCTGGTCTGTGTCCCGATGGGGCTTTGGTATCCCATTCGAAATTTGATTTTGTTCGGTCAGCCTTTGATGTATGTGCCCCGTATGAGCGAAGAAAGCGAACTTTTTTGCGGGGATATGACCATCTGGCAGCGCTTTTTCTCCTTCCCGGTGGAAGAGATTGTCAAAAGCCCCTATTGCCATCCGTTCGGAGATTGGAACATCTGGGTTTACACTTTGAAATGCTCGGTCTTCGGCGAATTTCAGTTTTCGGATCGGCCGGATGTTTATTCCTATGGCCTGTTGCTGTTTAATTTCCTTTTGATCTGTTTTTCTGTTGCTGCGATGGTGTTTGTTTGGATCAAAAGAAAGGATCTTTCTCCCTGGAAGCGCTTTGCACCGGGATTCATCTGGATTTCGCTGATGATCAGTTTTATCCAGTTTAATCTGCAGTATCCCTTTGGCTGCACCATGGATTATCGCTATATTGTACCCACCTGTTTTGTGGGGGCCTATTATCTGGCATTGGCTGTTTATGAAAACAAAAAGAAAAGTAAACCGAACGCATTTTTGGGATGGACAACCGGGATTATGACCGCAGGATTTTGCGTTTTTTCCACCTTGTTTTATTTTGGCTGATTTTCAAAAAGGAAAGGAATTTTATTATGAGCAAAAGCAAATATACCTCCATCGGCGGTCAGGCGCTGATCGAGGGTGTGATGATGAAAGGCCCCAAAGAAACGGCCATCAGCGTGCGCAACAGCGAAGGGGTTATCATCACCGAAACCGAGCCCACCAAAACCCCGAAAGATGCTTGTAAAATCCTGGGGTGGCCCATCATCCGCGGAGTGGCAAATATGGTGGCCAATATGATCGAAGGTGTTCGCTATCTTTATAAAAGCATCGAACTTTCCGGCATGGAAGACGAGATAGAAGAGCCCCAAACCAAGTTTGAAAAGTGGCTGGACCGGGTGTTCGGAGAGAAGATCTATTCTGCCGTGATGGCTTTGGGCACGGTTTTGGGTGTGGTCCTCAGCGTGGGGCTGTTTATCCTGCTGCCCATGTATCTGGTGCGCTGGCTGGAAGATGGAATGACCGCCTTGGGCTGGATTGAAGCGGGCGGCCTCGGCCTTTGGAAAAATCTGTTGGAAGGCTTGATTAAGATCGGCGTTTTTGTGGCCTATCTGGCCTCTGTTTCTTCCATGAAAGAGATGCGTCGGGTGTTTGAATATCACGGCGCCGAACATAAGAGCATCGCCTGCTTTGAAGCAGGAGAACTTCTCACCCCCGAAAACGCCAAAAAATACCGTCGTTTCCACCCCCGTTGCGGCACCAGCTTTTTGTTTGTGGTGTTGGTGATCAGCATTCTCATCTCCTGTTTGATCCAATGGGATCTGATGTGGCTGCGCTTTACATGCAAAATCCTGCTGTTGCCTTTGACCATGGGCATCGGCTATGAATTTATCCGCTTTACCGGAAAATATGATAATAAACTTACCAGACTTTTGGTGCAGCCCGGCCTTTTGATGCAGCGGCTGACCACCAAGGAACCGGATGAAAGCCAGCTGGAGGTGGCCATCGCCTCGCTGATCGCGGCACTGCCCGAAGAGGAAAGGAGCAAATATTCCTGTGACACAAACCTCGAAGAAGTGGCTGAAGCGTCTGACTGCCCGTCTTGCTGAATTTCTTCCTTCGGAAGAGGCGGCGGCCGAAGCAAGAGAGATTGCCTATGTCTGCCTTTCACTGACCCCTGCCCGTCTGATGATGGATGAACCCCTTTTGCTGGCCAAAGAGCAGGAAGATGCGGTGGAAATGGTGATCGAAGGCAGAAAAGACGGAATCCCCTTGGCCTATCTGT
This sequence comes from Oscillospiraceae bacterium, assembly GCA_017421095.1. Taxonomy (GTDB): domain Bacteria; phylum Bacillota; class Clostridia; order Oscillospirales; family Ruminococcaceae; genus RGIG1943. Next base: position 8,766 of record JAFQMB010000064.1, on the reverse strand, counting down.
TGAAAGAAAAAGAGTTTTACGGCGAAAGTTTCTTTGTGCAGCCGGGGGTGCTCATCCCACGGGATGATACCACCCTTCTTTGTGATGCCTCCCTGGCGTTTCTCTCCAAATGTCCGGCGCCCCTTTCTTCACGGGGTGGCTATCCGGTGCAGATTTGGGATCTTTGTGCCGGCAGCGGCTGTGTGGGGCTTACACTGGCAAAAAATGCTCCCCTTGCCTTTGTTCATCTGTTGGAAAAAGAAACAGCCGCTTTCGAAACGTTGGAAGAAAACAATCGTCGCTTTGGACTGCCCAATACCATACTGCATCGGGCGGATTTGTTTGATGCCCCCTTGCCGGAAAAAGAGAGTGTCAGTCTGATTGTTTCCAATCCCCCTTATATTCCCACAGGCGATTTGGCCGGTTTGCAAAAAGAGGTGCAAAAGGAGCCCGAAACGGCGCTGGACGGTGGGGAAGACGGACTCTGCTTTTACCGAGGAATATTGGAACGTTGGATGCCTTGTCTTCGTCCCGGCGGCGGCCTTTATGTGGAAATCGGTTATGACCAGGGTGAGAGCGTTCCTGCCCTTTTTGCTGCGGCCGGTTTGAAAAATGTAACGCTGTTGCAGGATACAAACGGCTGCGACCGGGTGGTTTTCGGCCAAAAAGCTGAAGTGTAAAAAAAGAGGGGATAGATTTTGAAACGAAAACTGTGTCTTTCCGTCTTTTCGTTGGTGTTGGGCCTTTTGCTGCTCTTGGGCGGGATCCATATTATGAAAAACGGGAAGCGGGTAGAAAAGAGTCTTTTAACGGGCATCTATTCTATGAAGTATGCCGATAAGATGGAATATTCCTCGCTTTTGGCGCCCCATATTCTCTTATATGAGGACGGTAGCTTTTCACTGACCGGATCTGCATTTTCCAGTTATATGAATTATGGGAAATACCAACGCGAGGATGATAAACTGATCTGTAAAACGTCAGACGGTCTTTACACCTATGTGTTTTTGATCCGGGAAAAACAGTTGGTTCTCGATAAAAAATCCAGCGGAGATATGGAATCCTTTGTGGGACGTTTGAATGACGGGGCAACCTTTTATTACTCCGGCACCATAGATGAAATATTATATTCGGAAAAATCCGATGAAGCGAGCAAACCTGCCTGGTGGCCAAACGTTTAAAAAGATAAGGACAGGAGGAAATTCGGATGGAACAACCGCTTTTGAAGGTGAAAAAACTGCGGCAAGATGCCATTTTGCCCCAATATGGTTCTGCCTTTGCAGCAGGAGCAGACCTCTGCGCTTGTCTGACAGAGGAAAAAATGACCGTGCCGCCCCATGAGACGGTCTTTGTCCCCACCGGCCTTGCCTTTCAAATTCCCGAAGGTTATGTGGGATTGGTGGCCGCCCGCAGCGGCATCGCCTGCAAACGGGATCTGGCGCCTGCCAACAAGGTGGGGGTTATTGACAGCGACTATCGGGGCGAGGTGATGGTGGCGCTGCACAATCACGGAAACGAGCCCAGAGAGATCGAACGGGGCGAACGGATTGCCCAGCTTTTGATTTTGCCTTATTTGGCCGTTTCTTTTGCCTGTGTGGAAGAGTTGGAAGAAACCGACCGGGGTGACGGCGGCTTTGGTTCCACCGGCAGAAAATAAGCCTGTTTTCCAAACAAAGGAAAATCAAAAAAAGGATTGACAGGGTATATTTTGTATGATATAATCGCTTTCGACTGCGGATTTGCCGCAGTTTTGGGTGAGACCCGCACACGGAACAGGGCGTCTGCTCTTTTGCAGGAGAATCTCCTTTGACCCTGCCTCTGTGTCGGAGCCGAGCCGAAAAATCAAAAAAGAAGGAGAAATGTAACTATGATCCGCAAAGAAGAAAAGACCGCTGTGATCAACGACAACCGTCTGCATGAGACCGATACCGGTTCTCCTGAAGTTCAGGTTGCCATCCTGACCCGTCGTATCAACGACCTGACCGCCCACCTGAAGGATCATCCGAAGGATCACCATTCCCGTCGCGGCCTTCTGAAGATGGTTGGCCGTCGCCGCAATCTGCTGGGCTATTTGCAGAAGGTGGATATCGAGCGCTATCGTGCCATCGTCAAGAAACTGGGCCTGCGCAAATAAGAACGTCTTTGTCTTCCCTGCCGTCCGGCGGTTTTGTCGGGCGGTGGGGTGGCTTTTTTTCAAAAGAAAGCCGAAAACGGAAATTTTGCAGGTAAACGGGGGCGTTAGCAGAAAATCGGGTGTTCAAGGAGTTTTCCTTGAATTCGGGATTTTTTGCTAAACCTCCTGCCTGTGGAATAAAAAAATAACAGGAGGAACGAGAAATGTTTGAAAACTATCGCGTGTTTGAAACGGTTTTCTGCGGCCGCCCGCTGAAAATCGAAACCGGCAAAATGTGCTGCCTTTCCAACGGAAACTGCCTGGTGCATTACGGTGAAACCAGCGTGTTGGTGAACACCGTTATGAGCGCCCGTCCCAGAGATGGAATCGATTTCTTCCCGCTGAGTGTGGATTTCGAAGAAAAGCTTTATTCCGTCGGCCGAATCCCCGGCTCTTTTCTGAAGCGTGAGGGTCGTCCCAGCGAACAGGCCATCCTTTCTTCCCGCTGTGTGGACCGTCCTATCCGTCCCCTTTTCCCCAAGGATATGCGCAACGACGTGGCAGTCACCATGACTGTGATGAGCGTGGATGAAGATTGCTCTCCCCTGATCGCCGGCATGATCGGCACCAGCGTTGCCCTTTCCATCTCTGACATCCCCTGGAACGGCCCCATCGGCGGCGTCGTTTTGGGTATGATCGACGGCGAAGTGGTCTTCAACCCCACTTTGGCAGAGAGAGAAAAGACCGAAATGACCGTTACCCTGGCCGGCACCAAGGAAAAGATCGTGATGATCGAAGCCCAGGGCAACGAGATCGATGACGAAGCTATGCTGGATGCCATTGCCAAGGGCCACGAGGTCATCAAAGAGATCATCGCCTTTGTCCAGTCTGTGAAGGATGAAATCGGCAAGGAAAAGATCGTTTTCGAATCCAAAGAAGTGCCCGAAGAACTCTTCAACGCCGTCTATGATTTCACGGTGGACCGTGTGAAGATGGCATTGGATACCGACGACAAGAATGTTCGTGACGCCAATATGAAACCCATCGTGGACGATATGTATGAAAAGTTCACCGATGAAGAAAACGGTGTGACCAAAGTCCTGCTGGACGAAGTCATCTATAAGGTGCAGAAGAAGGTTGTCCGTCGCTGGCTGTTGGACGAAGGCAAGCGTGTGGATGGCCGCGGAATGGACGAAATCCGTCCTCTGGCTGCCGAGGTTGCCGTTCTGCCCCGGGTTCACGGTTCCGGTATGTTCACCAGAGGCCAGACCCAGGTTTTGACCGTTGCCACTCTTGGCCCCCTGCGTGATGCTCAGAAGATCGACGGTATTGACGAAATCGATCAGAAGAGATATATGCATCAGTATAATTTCCCCAGCTATTCTGTGGGTGAAACCCGTCCTTCCAGAGGCCCCGGCCGTCGCGAAATCGGTCACGGTGCTTTGGCCGAAAAGGCACTGATCGCTGTTCTGCCCACCGAAGAGGAATTCCCCTATGCCATCCGTCTGGTGAGTGAGGTTCTCTCTTCCAACGGCTCCACCAGCCAGGCTTCCATCTGCGGTTCTTCTTTGGCTCTGATGGATGCCGGTGTGCCCATCAAGACGCCCGTTGCCGGTATCTCCTGCGGTTTGATCACCGAAGGCGATCGCTGGATGACCATGGTGGACATTCAGGGTCTGGAAGACTTCTATGGCGACATGGACTTTAAGGTGGGCGGCACCCATAAGGGTATCACCGCCATCCAGGTGGATATTAAGAACGACGGTCTGACTTTGGAGATCATTCGTGAGGCCTTCGAAAAGACCCGTAAAGCCCGTCTGCACATTCTGGACGATATTATGGCTCCTGCCATTGCCGAACCCCGTGCAGAGGTTTCTCAGTATGCACCCAAGCAGATGAGCACCCAGATCGAAGTGGATAAGATCCGCGAGGTCATCGGTTCCGGCGGTAAGGTCATTCAGAAGATCTGTGCCGAATGCCAGGTGCAGATTGACATCACCGAAGAGGGTATGGTCTATATCCTGGGTGTGGACATCAACAATGTCCGTCGCGCTTTGGATGTGGTCAACACCATCGCCAAGGATCCCGAAATCGGATCTATCTATAAGGGCAAGGTCACCCGAATTATGGATTTCGGTGCCTTTGTTGAGATCGCTCCCGGCAAGGAAGGTCTGGTTCATATCTCCAAACTGGCCCCCGAACGTGTGGCAAAGGTCACCGATGTGGTCAACGAAGGGGATGAAGTGGTGGTCAAGGTGGTTGAAATCGACGACAGAGGCCGCTTGAACCTCTCCAGAAAAGACGCTCTGGCCGATATGGAACGTGCCCGTAAGCAGCGGGAAGGCGAAAACGCCTGAAACAGATAAAAAGAACTCCCCTTTGTTTTTTGACAGAGGGGAGTTCTTCTTTTTTACCCGGTCTGTGAAAAATCGTTCAGCCGGTTGCTGATAAAGGGAAGGAATTCGGCGGCCAGAAGTTTGCTTTCGGGCAGCAGGAAAAGTTGATCTTTCTGCCGCTTTAAGGTTAAGGCATCAAAACAGAGCTTGGCGGAAGCTTCTTCCATTCCGGTCAAAAGAGCCAGCTGATGATGGGTTTTGGTGTGGCAGAGATGCAAAATTTCCAAAGGACAAAGGAGATGTCGGGCAAAGAGATCTGCCTGTAATTCACTGACGGCAGGATGCTGCGGTGGGCAATCGGGTTCCAGATGTCCAAGCAAAATGTGGCCCAATTCGTGTGCCAAAACCCAGGAACGGCGACTGGGGGAGAGGGTGTGATCGTAAAGCACTGTATAAACGCCGCCAAAGAAGAGCGTCAATCCCTCCGAAGAATGGCGGGTGATCCGATTCTTTTTCCCAACCGCCTTTTCAAATTCGGTAAAAGAAACCATCGGGATTTCTTTTGCCTGCAAAATTTTTTCCGGGCGGATGGGCAGGCAATTTTGCCCGGAGGAAAGAAGAAGCTGACAGGCGATCTGCTCGGGATTGGGCGTTTTAATCACAAACGGTCTTCCTCTTTCAAATAGGCATAAAGCGCGGCGATCTCATCCTGCTCTTGCTGATTAACAGACAGAACGCCGCCGCCCCTTGCAGCAATGCGAGAGACCTTCTCCTGCCAGAAGGCGCGCTGTTTTGTAATGTGTTCGGCTTCCAAACGGGCGGTTTCCTGAACCATATTGCGGCCGTGGGAATCCAGTTGCCGAAAAAGATGAATCAGATCTTCTTCAACAGGGGTCAAAGAACCGTCCCGCAAAGGGGTGCCATAGGTCACCGAAAAAACATATCCGGGATCCAGATCATAAATACAGAACAGGGCCACAAGGGTATCCAAACTGGGTTCGCTCACCCCGTGTTCGTAATTGGAAAGGGTGTTTTTCTTCAAACCGATGCGTGAAGCCACCTCTTCTTGAGTCAGACCGCTTTTTTGTCTGGCCTCCTGCAGCAAAAGGGATAACCGCCGATTCATCTTTTTTGCTCCTTCCGTCGCTGTTTTTCTCATTATATGCTTTTCCTCTCCCATTGTCCATAGAAAAATCAAAAAAATTGAAAAAGCATATTGACAGTTCGAGAAACTTGATATATAATAGCACCACTCCCAATAATACGAACATTTGTTCTTTGTGCCTGGAGGGGGGCTTCTGGTAAGATAGCAGCCAAAGAAGGGGAGAGAAAAGGAGATTTTGGTGTATGCGGCGGAAAAAGAAAAGAAATCCCCTCAGCAGAGAGGCGAGGGTGGTTTGTGTGACCATTGTGCGAAACTATCCCAATCGGCGCAAGAATTATGAAAAAGCAAGACGGGAACTGCTTTATGGCTGCTCGGAGGAACGGGGCCTTGCCCATCCGGTGGGGGGACACGCCGACCCGACAGCTACAAGAGCACTAAGATTGCAACAATTGGAAGAATCGCCCGAAACCCGTTTGATGTATGCGGTGGAACGAGCGCTGGAAGAACAGGAACCGGGAATCCGGGATCTTTTACTGCAGAATATCATCGAAAAGATCCCATATGAACACCTGCCCTTTCCCTGTTGCAGAGATACCTTTTTTGAACGGAAAAACGAATTTTTATCGGCGGTGGCAGAAAATCTGGGCCTTTGGCGTCTGCGGGAAGATGATTAAAATCTGAATTATTCCAAAACCATTCATTCCCTTTCTTCTCCGGACGTATCCTTTTGGGGTTTGCCTTGCAATCGGCGCGCACATATGGTAAAATAACCTTGTCTGAAATCAATGAAATTTCCGCGGGGTTGCCCGCGATGAAAGGGTGAAGGATATTTTGTCCGAAAAAACCTATTCGGTGGCCATGATTTCTCTGGGCTGCCCCAAAAATGAAGTGGATGCCGAGGTGCTTCTTGCCTCGTTGAAAAAAGAAGGAATGACCCTCACTGCCGATCCGATGCTGGCCGATGCGGTGGTGGTGAATACCTGCGGATTTATCGAATCTGCCAAACAGGAATCCATCGATCAGATTTTGGAATGCTGTGAAATGAAAAACGAAGGTGGCCGGCTTCGCTGCGTGGCGGTGACCGGTTGCTTGGCCGAGCGCTATCAAAAAGAGATGGCAGAAGAATTGCCCGAAGTGGATGTCTGTCTGGGTCTTGGCAGTTATGATAAACTGGCTGTTTCCATCCGCCGTTCTCTGGAAGAAAATGAAAAGGTTTATTCTTTCGGCTGTAAAACCGATCTGGCGCTGGAAGGAGATCGTATCCTTTCCACCTTTGGTTTTGCCTATCTGAAAATCGCAGAGGGGTGTGACAATCGGTGTTCCTATTGTGCCATCCCCGATATCAGAGGGCCCTTCCGTTCCAGAAATATTGAATCTCTGGTGGCGGAAGCCAAAGTGTTGGCCGATCAGGGAATTCGGGAATTGGTGTTGGTGGCGCAGGATGTGACCCGATTCGGCGAGGATTGGAACGGCGGTGTTTCGGCGTTGCCCGAGTTGCTGGATGCGCTGCAACAGGTGGAAGGGATCTTTTGGATCCGATTGCTTTATTGCTATCCCGAACGGATCACCGACCGTTTGATTGCTGCCATGAAGCGCAATTCCAAGGTGGTCCATTACATTGATTTACCCATTCAGCACGCAGCCGACCGAATCCTGAAACGGATGAATCGCCGTTCGGACGAGAAGAGTCTGCGTGAGGTGGTTGGCAAACTGCGGCAGGAGATGCCCGATGTGGTGTTGCGCACCACGTTGATTGCCGGCTTCCCCGGTGAAAGCCGGGAGGAGTTTGAACGCCTGCTGCATTTTGTGGAAGAGATGCGATTTGAACGGCTGGGCTGCTTTGCATACAGCGCAGAGGAGGGAACTCCTGCTGCCAAAATGCCCGATCAGATCGATGAGCAGGAAAAGGTTCGCCGGGCAGAACTGGTGATGGAAAAGCAAACCGAGATCATGATGGATCGGAATGAACAGCTGATCGGCAATGAATATCTGGTGATGAGCGAGGGCTATGATCGAGCGGCCGAATGTCATTCCGGCCGCAGTTATATGGATGCCCCTGATATTGACGGAAAAATCTTCTTTACCGCCGAGAAAAAAATCCCGGCCGGCACCTTTGTCCGTGTGAAGATTGTGGATGTGTTGGACGTGGATCTGATTGGCGAAATGGTGGAGGTGGCAGTATGAATCTTCCCAATAAACTGACGGTGTTGCGCATTTGTTTGGTTCCGGTGGTCATCGCTTTGATGCTGATTGATTTCCCCTTCCATTGGTTGGCGGCGCTTTTGGTGTTTGCAGCCGCATCCATCACCGATCTTTTGGATGGTAAGATCGCTCGTGCCCAGGGATTGGTCACCGATTTCGGCAAGTTTGCCGACCCTCTGGCCGATAAGGTGTTGGTCTTTTCGGTGTTGGTTTGCTTTGTTGAGGCCAATCTGGCAAGTTCGGTGGTGATCCTATTGCTTTTGGCCAGAGAATTTGTGGTGACTGCTGTGCGCCTTTCTGCTGCTGCCGGCGGCAAGGTAGTGGCGGCCTCTTTCTGGGCCAAGGCCAAAACCGTTTCTCAGATGATCGCCATCATTGCCATCTTCCTGTTGGTGCAGCTTTTGGATCTGGGATGGCTGCCTTTTTTGACCGGGCAGTTGGTGCAAATCATCAGCGAACTGCTTTTGTGGGTCACGGCGGTTTTCAGCCTGGTCAGTGGGGTGCAGTATGTGCGCAACAATTTGGAGTTCATTAAAACAGCCAAGTAATCAGATAAAAGAAATCTGTTGCCCGGCCTCTTTTTCAGGGGGCCGGGTTTTCCTTTTTGGATCAAGGGGCAGGGGATAGGCGGCAGATAAAAAACTCCCCCGACCAAAAAAGGCCGAGGGAGAAAAGAGAGGGGAACATCAAAGAATTTTAAGCAACCTTGGTATCCTGGAAAACGAGAAGTTCGCGCAAGGCGGGGCGCTTTTCATAGATGTGGCGGAAAAACTCGGCTGCCTCCATCCGGCGGGTGATGCGGTGAATATCATCTTCCCAGATGCAATAACTGTCATCCTCGGCATCATAGACCCAACGCTCGGCAAAGGTTTGGGTGGAATAGTGGGCTTCCAACACGGCACCCTCTCGCAAAAGAGAGAGATAATAAGAGAAAAGAGAGATCCTAAAACGGAAGAATATGATTTAGGTGAACAACTTTGTGAGTGTCTGCTTCAATTTGAAAATGCATGGGAAGAAAAGAATATTGAAAT
>JAFQMB010000063.1 GCA_017421095.1 Oscillospiraceae bacterium | reverse complement strand
TCTGACCCCCGATGTGCGGATTGACACGCCGGTTGTGCGCTGCGGCGGTCTACCCCGAGCCAGTTGTGAATCCCTGCCCAACGGCGGCTGCACCTGGATGATTTCCCAAGAGATCAGCATCACACTGCCCATCCGCTTCGGTGCCCAGATTTCCGCCGGAGAAGCCTCTGTTTCCTGTGGCGGCGAGTTTTACACCGAATAACAAAAAAGGCCTTCCGGCACACCAGTGTCAGAAGGCCTTTTTTTGTCAAAACTCAATAGGGCAGACGGAATATGTTGCCGCCGATTCTCATTCGAATTGTTTTGCCGCCTCCGCCATCAATTCTCGAATAGGAAGATGCTGCGGGCATTCATTTTCGCAGGCACCGCAGCCGATACAGGCAGAAGCCTTTGCCTTATCGCCCATCCAAAGGGCATAGTTTCCGCTGCCATCCCAGGACTCATACTGCTTTTGCATATTCAAGCAGGCGATAACGCTGGGAATGGGGATTCCGGCAGGGCAGCCATCCACACAATATTTACAGACGGTGCAGGGAATCTGTTTTTGCTTTTTGATGATCTCGCAGACTTTGGCGACCGCCTCTTGTTCTTTTTCGGAAAGGGGCGCAAAATCCTTCATATAGCTGATGTTATCCAGCATCTGTTCCAGATTGCTCATCCCCGAAAGGACCATCTCTACCAGATCAAAACCGGCAGCCCAACGGACGGCATAGCTGGCATCGCTTCCGCCCCCAAGAGAGGCGAACAGCGAAGAGGCCTCCTCGGGAAGGCCGGCCAGTCTTCCGCCCTTCACCGGTTCCATCACCAACACTCTTTTGCCGTGTTTCTGACAGACTTCATAGCACTTTCTGCCCTGAACCCCTTCGTCCTCATAATCGATGTAATTAAACTGCAGCTGCACCGCTTCCACCTGAGGATATTCGGTCAAAATCCGGTCCAGCACCTCGGCGGTATCGTGGAAAGAGATGCCCAAATGGCGGATCTTCCCTTCCTCTTTCAGTTCCAGGGCCGTTTCATAAGCGCGGCATTTTTTGAATTTTTCAAAAGAGGTTCTGCTTTGGGCGTGCATCAGATAAAAGTCGAAATAGGTTACACCGCAGGCTTCCAACTGGCTTTCAAAGAGGGGGCGAATCTCCTCTTGGCTGTTGAAAAAGGGATTGGAAAGTTTGTTGGTCAAGAGATAGCGATCTCTGTCATAACGGGAGGTGAGGCATTTTTTCAGTGCCTTTTCGCTTTCTCCCTGCAAATAGCCGTGGGCGGTGTCAAAATAGGTAAAGCCTGCTTCCAAAAAGGCATCCACCATCTTGCAAAATTCCGCTTCATCTACCACACTGCCGTTCATGGGCAGACGCATACAGCCAAAGCCCAATTTTTTCTCTCCAAACAAGCTCATACGCTCCTCCTTGTATTTTTTTGTATAACAAAATCATAGCACAAAACACAGAAAATGACAAGATATTTTTGGCAAACAATTTTTAGTGGAACTGGGATTGATAGAGGGTGCTGTAAAATCCGCCCTTGCGGATCAGTTCCTCGTGGCTGCCCTGTTCGGTGATTTCACCGTTTTGCAACACCAAAATCAAATCGGCATTTTGAATGGTGGAAAGCCGGTGGGCAATCACAAAACAGGTGCGGCCGGCCATCAGTTCATTCATCGCCGCCTGGATCTTGATTTCGGTTCGAGAGTCCACATTGCTTGTGGCTTCATCCAAAATCAGCATTTCGGAATCGGCCAGCATGGCTCTTGCAATGGTGATGAGCTGGCGCTGCCCTTTTGAAATATTAACCCCTTCATCCGAAAGGATGGTCTCATATCCCGCGGGCAGATGGCGGATATAAGAATCGATCCGCGCGGCCCTTGCGGCGGCATAAACCTCTTCGGGGGTGGCATCCTCTCTGCCGTAAAGAATGTTGTCATAAATGCTGCCATGGAAGAGCCAGGTATCCTGCAAAACCATGGTATAAGCTCTGCGCAGAGAATCCCGTTTCAGACGGCAGATCTCTTTTCCGTCAATGGTGATGCTGCCGCTGTCTGCGTCATAAAAGCGCATCAAAAGATTGATGATGGTGGTCTTTCCTGCGCCGGTCGGCCCCACAATTGCCACCGTTTTCCCCGGTTCTGCCACAACCGAAAGATCTTTGAGGATGGTCTTTTCGGGGGTGTATCCAAAGGTGACATGATCCAATTCCACCCGGCCTTTCACATCCGAAAGGGCCTCTGCTTCGGGCAAATCTGCCTTTTCGGGCGCTTCGTCAATGATGCGGAAGACTCTCTCTGCGGCGGAAAAGGCCGATTGAAATTCGTGAATGATGTTGGCAAACTCGTTGATGGGACCGGCAAATTTTCTGGAATACTGCACAAACTGCGCCACACCGCCCAGAGTGATGAAGAAAAGGGTTCCGGGCAGGGCGGTTCCGTTTTGGGAATAAAGATACAAGATGCCGCCGAAGATCATCACCAAAGAGATGGAAAAATTGTTGATGAAATTGACGGTGGGCCCCATAATCGCGCCGTAATATTCGGCGTTATAATAGGCATCCATCGCCTCTTCGTTTCGTCTGTCAAACCGACTGCCGATTTCCTCTTGTCTGTCATAGGCAGAGATGGTGCGGCAGCCCGAGAGCATCTCTTCGGCATATCCGTTGAGTTCGCCCAATTTTTGGGAACGGCGGCTGTAAAGCGGCCGAACCTTTTTGGAACGGTAACGGGTGAACAGGACCGAAACAGGCACCGTGATGGCAAACACCGCAATCAGGGGTTTTGAAATCTGCCACATAAAAATCAAAGAGCCGATCACCGTGTATAAACTGGTCATCACCTGCACCAGATCGTGGGAAAGCGAGGAGTTCACCGTATCGATGTCATAAGAAATGCGGCTGATGATATCGCCTGTGGCGTGGGTATCAAAATAATTCACCGGCAGACGGGTCAGTTTTTCAAACAGCTGCTTGCGCATGGTATAGACGATCTTTTGGCTGATTTGAATCATCAACACCGCCAAAAGATAAGAAAACAGCGCCGATGCAATATAACAGATCAGCATTTTGACCACACTTTCGCCCACCAGTTCAAAATTCACCCCGGCAGGGTCGGCGATGGCATCGATGGCTTCGCCCGAAAAACGGGGACCCATCAAAGAAAGCTGGTTGCTGCAAAGGGTCAAAACAATGGCCAAAAGGAACAGCGGCCAATATTGCAGCACATATTTCCCCAATCGAAGAAGGATATGACCGGCAGTTTTGCGGTCGATCTTATTGCTTTGATGCTTGTTGGGGTTTTGATTCACCCCGGGTGCATTCCGAATAACGCCTTTAGTCAACGATGTCACCTCCCATCTGAGAATCGCTGATTTCCTTATACGGAGCACAGGTCGCCAAAAGATGTTCGTGGTCGCCCATCCCGATGATCTGCCCCTCTTCCAACACCAAAATCAAATCGCAGTTTTTCACCGAACTCACCCGCTGGGCCACTGTGATCTGGGTGGTGTTTTTCATCTCTTTTGCCAATTCCTTTCTCAGGTTGGCATCGGTTTTATAATCCAAGGCAGAAGAACTGTCGTCCAGCACCAGAATTTCCGGCTCCCCTGCCACCGCTCTGGCAATCAAAAGCCGCTGCTTCTGTCCGCCGGAAATGTTGGTGGCCTTTTGGGAAAGAAGATGGGCATAACCGTCCGGGAAGGCGGTGATAAAATCATCTGCCTGGGCGATTTTGGCTGCCTTTCGGATCTCCTCTTCGCTCAGATCTCTTCCGAAGCGAATGTTTTCCAAAACGGTGTCTGCATAGAGAAAATCGTGCTGCATGGCGGTGCCGAACATGGCATACAGTTCCTTGGTGGGGATGGTGCGCAGATCTCTTCCCTTAATCCGAATACATCCTTGATCCGGATCATAAAAGCGCAAAAGAAGCCGAACCAGGGTGGATTTTCCGCTGCCGGTGGCACCGATGATTCCCAAAGACTGCCCCTTTTTCAAAGAAAAGCTGATGTCTGTCAGATCATTGTGTGCCCCTTCATAAGAAAAGCTGACTCCCTCAAAAGAGATATGATCCTCGCTCTCCACCGCAGGATAGGTGGATTCATCCGCCAAAAGCAGATCTCCGGGCGTGTCGATCACCTCGGCAATCCGCCTGGCAGAAGCGGCACTTTTGGTATACATCACAAAAATACGGGTAACACTCATCATCGCGTTGGAGATGAGGGTGAAATACTGCATAAAGGCAACCACCGTTTCGGGGTCGGAAAGGCCACCTGTGACCCGATGAGCCGCCAACGCCACCACCACCGCAATACCTGCGTTCATCAAAAAGGTCATAATGGGGTACACACCGCCCATGGTGATGGCCGCTTTTTTCTCATCCTTCACCAGTTCTTTGTTCACCCCG
>JAFQMB010000062.1 GCA_017421095.1 Oscillospiraceae bacterium | reverse complement strand
GGGGAGGTGCTCAATACTTCGTTTTTTGACACACTTCAACAATATGGAAAGCCTGAATATTCTGTTGAATTGCTGGATTCAAATTTAGGCAGCAAGGCCGGAGATTGGATTACGTATAAGGCTTATACCGTCGATTATTACGGCAATAAAAGTACGGTTGCAGCCAAAACTGTTAAGATCGAAAGCGGCGGATCATATAATGCGGCTTTGAATAAGAATTATACCATAACCAATGTGCAGGAAGGATATCCCGATGAAACCGGAAAAGGCCTGACCGACGGCAAATATGCATCAATGAGTTTTGTGGATAACGCCTGGCTTAGTTATTTGGGAAATTCTGAAATTGTGATTGACTTAGGTGCTAATGTGGATCACATCAGCGCATTTATGCTTTCAACCTTGGGGGGCGGTGCCGGTGCCGGTATTATGGCCCCTGCTGCTATGACGGCCTATATCTCAGACGATGGGGTGAATTATATTGCGGTAGCGAGTGAACATTACCCGATGGAAGAAAAAACAAATGCTTCCATACGGATTGAAAGATATCTGTTTACTCCGGAGCCGGTCAGTGGTCGATATGTAAAGATTGTCTTTGCCTATGCAGAAAGTTGGACATTTGTGGATGAAGTGGCGGTAATTGCTTCAAAGTGATTTTTTTGTGAAAACAGCTCCTCTTTGGTTAAAAAGAGGAGCTGTTTATTATGGTGTTGATTGTGGGTTAACCAATCTTGATGATATTGCCGGCTTTTCTTTCCGATGCAGGACGAAAACCCTCTGGGTCCGGATAGCCGACGATGCAGTTGCCGATGCCCACATAATGTTCCGGAACACCCCAGGATTTTTTCAGTTCGATTCCTTTCTCAGAGGAAAAAACCTGTCTGGCTCGGTGAATCCAACAGGAGGCAAGGCCCAGGGAATGGGCCGCCAGCATCAAATTTCCCATGGCAAGACTGCCGTCTTCCAAATAGGTGTTGACCTCCGGATCGGCAAACACAACGATTACCGTGGGAGCACCGAAGAAAGGGTCTCCATCGCTGCCCAACACAGCAGCATTCATCTTTGAAATCTTTTCGATGGTCTGCTTATCCTGAATGGCAACGAGCATGGCAGCTTGTCTGTTTCTGCCGGAGGGAGCATAAACGCCGGCGGTCAAAATGGCATCCAGTTGTTCCTCTGTGACCTGTTTATCCAGATATTTCCGACAGCTTCGGCGAGTGAGAAGTGCCTCTAAAACACGATTTTCCATTTTGATTTCTCCTTTTTTCGGTAATCTGTTGTTTGATTCTATCATAACCGAAAAACATCAAAAGTCAAGAAGAAGATTTTCGTCTTTTCTGTTCGGTATACTTGATTTCTGGAAACAATATGCGTATAATAAACTTGTATAGGGTAAAGGAATTCGGTCGCTTTTGGCGGTTTGGAATCAAAAGATTTCTTGATAAATCAAGCAATATACAGATGAGCGTTTTTATAAAAAGGGAAGAGAGGACGGAGTATTTATGAACCTGGATATCGGTATTGACCTTGGCACTTCGAGCGTTTTGATCTATGCTAAAAACAGAGGGATCGTTTTGAATGAGCCCAGCATTATTGCGGTCAAAGCCCGAAACGGTGAAGTGATCGCCGTGGGCAACAAAGCATATAACATACTTGGGAAAAACCCGGATACCATTCGAACCATTTAGCCTTTGAAGGATGGTGTGATTTCGGATTATGAGGCCGCACAAAAGATGATTCGTGCCTTTATGCAGCAGATTATGAAAACCCGGATCTTCCGTCCCCGGGTTGCCATCTGCATTCCCACCAATGCCACCGAGGTGGAAGTGATGGCAGTTGGGGATGCTGCGCAAAATGTGGGAGCTCGTAAGCCGGTTTATATCATTGAAGAACCTTTGGCGGCTGCCATTGGCTGTGGGATTGATGTTTCCAAGCCTAACGGCAATCTGATCATCGATATCGGCGGAGGTACTGCTGATATTGCAGTGATTTCTCTTGGATCCAAGGTGATTTCCAAGAGTGTGAAACTGGGCGGATATAATATGTCCGAACGCATCAAGAAATATATCCAGCGCACCCATAACATCATTATGGGCGATAAGATGATTGAAAATCTGAAATACTGCATTGCCGACTGTAATGAGGATTCCCCAAATGAAGTTTTTGTGGCCAAGGGGCGTAATCTCCTTAACGGCCTGCCCCAGGTTTGTCGTATCACCAGAGGGGAATTGGTTCCTGTGGTGCAGGGTTATGCAGAACAACTCTATCGTGCTGTCAAAGAGGTGTTGGAAAACACCCCGCCTGAATTGACCAGCGATATTTATTCCAACGGCGCCATTATGACCGGCGGCGGTAGTACCCTTGCCGGCCTTGCTCCTTATCTGGAAAAGAATCTTGGTTTCCCGGTTCGGGTGGCAGATAACCCGGTGGAATGTGTGGCGATCGGTGCCGGAACCTGCTTCAAATATCAGGATTGTCTGGGTGACGGCTTCTCCACGTTGGATTCTTATATGGATAAGAGATATTAATTTCAAAAAGCCCCGCTTTGAAGCGGGGCTTTTCGTGTGTCCGGTTTTGCTTATTTTGTTGCAAAAGAAGAGGATAAGGATTGCCTTTTTTCTTTGTTTTTGGTATAAATATAATATCACGGCAGTCGCGATTGCGGTTGCAAACAGAAACCAAACGAAGGAGCGATAAATGATGAAAAAATGGTTGGCTGTTCTGCTGGCATTGATGCTTTGTCTTGGCGTTTGTGCCTGTGCGCCCGCCGACAGAGAAGAGGAATCTTCTTCTGTGACGGAAAACAGTTCTGTTGTTTCCGGCGGCGAGGAAGAGGAATCGGAAACCGGCAGCAGCGTCCATAATGAGGTCAGCAGTCTTCCCGAACAGGAAGAGAATTCTGAAACAGGCAAACCCTCCGAGGGAACAGGCAAACCCTCCGAGGGAACAAGCAAGCCCTCCGAGGGAACAAGCAAGCCTTCTGAAGGAACAAGCAAACCTTCCGAAGGAACAAGCAAACCTTCCGAAGGAACAAGCAAACCTTCCGGTTCTTCTCCTGAAACCCCTGATTCTTCCGAAAGCAAGGTTGTTGTGGATAGTTTTGATGATGGCATCTCCTATCCCCATGTGATTGGTTCTTTTATGCAGCCCGGTGCTTTTGAAAGTTATTCCAAGTCCCGTATGGTCCAGCATCTCCAACATATGAAGGATGTCGGTATTGAGATTTTGATTTTGCAGTGGAGTTTTACCACCGATGCTTCCGGCAAAGTAACTGAAACCTTCTATGATCACTCTTTTGCTGCAAATGAGAAAACAAAAGGTTGCCTGGAATATAACGATTTAGTCAAGACCATTCTTTCGGCTGCAGAAGAGGTTGGCGTCAAGGTGTTCCTCGGTTTGAACGAGAATGGCGATTGGTGGTCCAAGGGTCTCAATGATAAGAACTATCTTACCGCGCAAACGAATGTTGGGGTCAAAGGCGCCAAGCAGCTTTACGACACCTATAAAGCTAAATACCCCAATGCATTCTATGGCTGGTATTTTGTGTTCGAATATTATAATTTCAACGCAACTCAAAAACAGATCGACAACGGTGCCTATTTCCTGAAGAGCTTCCGCGACGGTCTTTATGCAATTGATCCCACTATGCCGATGATGCTTTCTCCCTTTGTTTCCTCCGGCAACTCCTCCGCTGCAACGGCGGAAAAGATGTGGAAGGGAATGCTGGCAAACAACACTCTGAAAGCAGGGGATATTTTCTGCTGCCAGGATGCGGTGGGGGCCGGTCACATCAACATCAACCAGTTGGATTCCTATTTCAAGGCCCTCAAAGCTGCTGTGGATACCGCTCCCGGTGTTCGTTTCTGGGCCAACACAGAGGACTTCACGCTGAGTGAAGGGGCAACCGCACCTCTTGATCGGTTTGTGGAACAGATGAAGATTGCCGATAAATATGTGGAACACCATGTGACCTTTGCCTATTCTCATTATCAGAATCCCGATGTGGGCAAGGTTGGCTATCACGAGGCCTATAAGAAGTATTATGAAACCGGCAAGGTTCCGGTTTCCAATATGACAAAGCCGAATTTCAAAGTGACTGTCCAGAGCGGCGGAATGTTTGTGGAACTTTCCGGTACTGTTTCCAATGCCGATAAAATGGTCCAGAAAATTGTTGTGGAGAAGGATGGAAAGGTGATTAATACTGCCCATTTTGATTCTGCGCAACAGTACGGAGCAACGAGTTATTCCTTCGATTTGTTGGATTCCAATCTGGGTGTAAAAGCGGGAACCAAGGTAAACTATACAGCATATGCCGTTGACTATTGTGGTAATAAGAGTCCTGTTGCCTCTACTTCTGTTACCATTGAAGGTGGCGGCGGATACAATGCTGCTGCGGGCAAGAGTTATACCACTGTGGGAGTTCAGGATGGATATCCCGATGAGAGCGGTAAGGGATTGACCGACGGATTGTATGGTGAACCCACTTTTGCAGACAAAGCATGGCTTGGATATTTGGGCAAACCTGAAATCGTGATTGACCTTGGTACGAAAACAGATAATATCAGCGCTTTTATGCTTTCTGTTTTGGGCGGTGGAGATGCCGGTATTTTGGCACCGGCTACTGTAACGGTTTTGGTCTCGGATGATGGTGTCAACTTTACCGAGGTTGCAAGTGCCAGTTATACCAAGGAAGAGGATACAAAATCTGCCATTCTCTTCCAGAGATATGTGTTTGCTTCCAAACCTGTCAGTGCCAGATATGTGAAGATTACCTTTACAACTGCCGGAAGTTGGATGTTTGTGGATGAAGCACAGGTTATTGCTTCCAAATAAGATGGGAAAAACAAACAGGCTCCTCTTTTAAAGAGGAGCCTGTTTTTATGCTTTTTTCAAAACCCAAAGCCCCAAAAGGGCGTTTTCGGTTTGTATTTTGGTGTGTGTACCATCAAAAGTGACGGTGGGTTTGTCTGTTTCCAAATTACCATTTTGGGAAATCCAAAGGGCTGAGGCGCAGGTGTGTTTTCCCTTCAAAAGCAGAGATTCTTCTTCCGCCGCCAAAAGGATCACACCATCTTTTGTTTCAAACAAAGCGGCATTCGGGTTGCCAAACAAACCGCAGACATCCCGGAAGGTCTTCTTGCCGGGGACCGAAAGAAATGCTTTTCGGATAATAAGGGCCTTTTTCAAATAATCCAGCATTTCCGGATCCCGGAAAAAGGTGTTATCTTCTTCCAAGTCATAAACCCAGGGAGTCATTCCGGTTATAATGGCGGTATCAATCATCTGTTTGGCTCTGTTGGCAACAAAAACCGGCCGCATTGCCAAATTCTTTTTGGGATAAACCATATCCACCAACCCTTGATGAGGGAAGGTGTAACGGAAGAGTCTGGGATATGCCACATCAATATAAGAAAAGGTTGAGATCAATTGGCCGCCTACCATAGGACCGTAGAGATCGCTGCAACCTTCAATGATGATGTTGAGATCCAGTTCCTTTGCCAGAGAGATCAATTGGCGGCAACCGGTCACCCAATCGTCAACGGGGTGATGATGGTCTTTGGCATAACAAAGAAGGGGAGGTGCCATTCCGATTTGATCAAAATAAATCCCGTCGGCCCCAGCCTCTTTTACATAAGCAAAGGATTGTTTCATATGCTGCTGCCAGGCATCGGAAGCAGCACACATGGTGGCAAATTTCAAGTTTTTGCTGCCATATTGCTCGATATAAAGAGAACCGTCTTTTTGCCGAATGCAGCCCGATTCGATCAACTCGCTATTTGCTTGATATTTGATGTTGGCCAATCTGGAATTGAGATAAAAAGAAACTTTGATTCCAAGATTATGAGCAAAACGGATACCGCTTTTCAGTTCTTCCAGACTGCCCAGTTGATCATCCACATAATACTGGGGGAAGCCGTTGTCAAAACCGTCTTTATGCCAGCCGGAAAAGAGCAGATGATCCAGCCCAATTTCTTTTGCTTCCTCGGCTAAGCGGGGAATGTCTGCAAAATGATGGACAACACCGCTGTTTTGATACTTAAAATCATAATGGGCGGCCAAACCGCTGCTTTGATCAAACCATTCGGGGCAACTGCGTGTATTGCGAGAAGTGAGAGTGCGATAATAGTCGGCCGCTTCGTGCCAATCGCCGCGGTGAAGCAGAATCTCACCGGATAAACGATGAACCTCTTTTGCAACAGGCAACCGATGGCGGATGGCGAAATTCATACCCAGATCCGATTCACCCTTGGTGCGGGCAACAAGCGAGATGATTCCGGAGATTTTTTGGGGATCAGCTCCCAGATAAAGCCCGTTTTTATCGTCGAACAGATCCAAATAGGCCATAGAAAGGGGACCGGAATAGGCGTGATCCAAAGTGTAATATCCAAGAGAATCGGGGAAGAGTCCCATTCCTTTGTAATTATAAATGTAGTGATAATCCTGCCAGCGCCAATGAATCTGCTTTTTTGGGGCAGAAAGAGAAGTGATAGGATTTTCCATCCGGATTCCGCCGTTAAAAGGATAGAGCAGGATGTCATCTGCATAATCCTCTCCCAGCCAAATACCGGAAAGATAGGGGAAAAGACAGGAATTCACTGCCATATTGTCAGGGACAAATTCTATTTCGGTCTGAATCAGACTGCTGTGATCGGTCAAAGTGAGGGTGTATGTCAAAGGGCAGTGATAGATAACGCGATTCTGATCCATCAACTTTTCGTATGAAACGCGAATGATCTGTTTGTTGCCTGCGATCTGATGGGTAATTTTAGCGGCCAACTGCGGATCGTTTGCCGCCTCTGAACTTGGGGGGGCGGTGATTCGTGCACCCGATTCGGTTTCCAAACAAAAAGGCGGTGGACAGGCATCCAGATTGGATTTGATATAATTATCCCCTGTTTCTTTGCGG
>JAFQMB010000061.1 GCA_017421095.1 Oscillospiraceae bacterium | reverse complement strand
GTCAAAATAGCGCAGGGTTACGTCCCCTTCAAAGTTGCTTTGAATTTCGGCAGAAAGTGTCAGTTCGTCCTCTAAATAAACACCGGAAGGGGCAGAAAACTTGGAAATCTGCACCTCGTCGGTATCCACATCGGTGGTATCAAAATAAATGGAATCGATCCGAACCCCTTGGGTTGCCAAATACCGGGCGGTTTGGTCGGCATCCCCGTCGGTTTCCTTGCCGTCTGTCAAAAGAACAAGACGTTTGGCCTTATCCGAAGGCAGCAAAGAGGCGGCATATTCCATGGCAGAGGAAAGGTTGCTGGCGTCTGCATTCACCGGAAACACCGGAATGTCTTTAATCAGACTTTCCAGTTTCACCGCATAGGCGTTGCTTCCTCCGAACAAAACAGCACCAATCGGCGTTTCACTTTCTTTGGCGGCATCCATAATCGCGTTTGCCTGTTCGTAAATTGACTCTTGTTGATTGGCAGCGCTGTCTGAAAGGTCGATCAAAAGAAGCATTGCCTGTTCATCCGAAATTCTGGCGATCCGGAAACCGGCCAAAGCCAACACCAGAAGCACCACAATCACCAGATGCAAAACCATGGGGAAAATCTTTTTCAAGGATTTTCTGCGCCGTTTGGGGAGCAGGAAGAAGGGAAGAAGCACCGCAATGATCCCGGGAATGACTGCCAAAAGCAACCAGGGAAATTCAAAAGCAAACTCAATATTGCTCATGACAATGCAACCCCCATTCCGCCAACAGCAGGATCAAAAGAACGCCTGCCACAAAAGTCCAAATTTCTGAAGAAGCCTGGGGCAGACCGGAATGTTCCGGCGGCAGCAAAAGATGGAGTTCTTCCAATTCCTGCCGCAGCGTTTCCGAATCGGGGATGCCGGCAAAGAAGCCGTCACGCTTTGTTTCCCCTTCTGTTTCGGTGGTCATCACCAGACTGTAAACCCCCGGAGATTTGGGGGTGAAGACCTGCTTTTCCTGCTCCACCGAAAATCCCCGCAGACTTTCATCGGGCAATTTCATCCGCAGTGTTTTGGCGCCGGCAAGCAGGGTGATGGAAACGGTGTCGCCCACCGAAACCGTTTGGTCTTTGATCAGTGCCGGGGCGCTGTCCAGCAAAATGTTACTCATCAGCACCGCGAAATCTGCCATCATCGTCAGATAGGTGTCGTGCAGATCAAAGCCGACAACAGAGCAACTTCTGCCTTCTCCCAAATCTCTGCGCACCCAAATCGGCTGATCGTCACAGGTGAAGATGGTTTCCCAATCGGCATCCCCTTTTAAGGGCGTGTAAGAAGAAACCTGCACATCTTTCAGCAAGAATTTGGCGGCACTGGATTCCTGCAGCGTAAGATCTTCATAAAGATCGGATTCAATTCCTTTTGATAATTCCAAATCAGAGGCTTCGCCCACTTTGTCGCCCAAAACAAGGCCAAAGGGAAGACGGTCGCCGTCGAAAATCAGCACCGAACCGTCAGCGGGTAACTCTTCCGGAATTTCACCGTCATAAATATAAAGATCATAGCCGGAAGAATCGGCGTTTTCCGTTGTGGTGGAAACGGTTACTTCGCAGTTGCCCAAGGCCCGAAGGGCAGAGCGCAGATACAAAGGCCGGGGGCTGACCAGCATCACCCGATACTGCTTAACATCCGTTCGGCAAAGACCGTAAAGATTGTCTTCCTGGAAGGCATCCGGTTCATCAAAATAGAATTCTGCCTTTTCAAA
The DNA here is from genome assembly GCA_017421095.1 of Oscillospiraceae bacterium. Lineage (GTDB taxonomy): Bacteria > Bacillota > Clostridia > Oscillospirales > Ruminococcaceae > RGIG1943. Next base: position 4,056 of record JAFQMB010000061.1, on the reverse strand, counting down.
ATCGGGCAATTCCTCTTTGGTAAATTCAAAAACCGCCGAAGAGGGAACACCGTCTTTGCATTCGATCTGTTTAGCGGAAAGAATCTTTCCGTCTATCTTTAAGCCTACCGCCAGATCGTAATCTTTACCGTAACTGGTCATAGTTCCGCGGAAAACAAACCCTTCTTCCGATTCGGAAAGATCCAAATATTCAGCAGTCAGATTCCAGGTTTCTTCTCCCAAATCCACAATTTCAATTTCATCGGAGGGCGCATAGGCATTGTCGGTATAAAAAATTACTTTGGCGTATTCGCTGCGATCGCAGACCATCTGGGCCAACAGCAGCGCATCGGTGGTGTCACAACCGCCATAGCCGCATTCTGCTCTGGAAATGGCAAGCCGCGCCTCGTTGATCGAGGTGGTTTCCTCGATCAGATAACCGGCATCATCCGATGCCAGAATCAAAGTCAGTGTGTGGCCCTTTTCAATCTGTTCCACCATCTCTTCTACCTGTAAAAGTGCGGTGTCGAATCGGCTGATCCCCTCTTCGGTTTTGGTTCGCATACTGGCAGAAGCATCCAGAATCAAAATATAATCGGTGACAGGTCCCAAAGAAAGGGCGGGTTTTGCGGCACCGAGCCCCAAAGCCAGAATCATTAAAAATTGCAAAACAAACATTAAAATTTTCTTGATCCGCTGGATGGGGAGTTTTCGTTTCATAAATTTTCGGCTGAGTTTCCAAAGGAAGGTGCTGGAAACGGGTCGTTCTTCGTGGCGCGCCTTGATCAGATAGATGATGATCAGGGCCGGCAGCCCCAGAAGCAGCCACAAGCCGACAGGGTTTAGGAATTTCATATAATCAACCCCGCCTCTGCAAATTTTTCAAAGAGCAGCTTTTCTGTGGGAATTTTGCTGCAAAAAGAAAGGAAGGTCACATTTCTGGAAGCACAGAAGGTTTGAAGTTCCTTTTGATGCCAGGCAAGGGCCTTGGCATAAGCCCGGAAGGAATCTCTTGTAATTTCCATTCTCTCGTTTCGATCGTCTTCGTCGTGTTCGGCTTCGGCATCCATCAGGAAAACTTTGCCGTTCAAAAGAGGATCCAGTTCATCTTCGGAAAGAACCTGGATCAAAAGCACCTCTCGCCCCACAGAAAGCAGTCGGTCAACCGCCTTTTTCCAATCACTGTCGGTCAAAAAGTCGGAAATAATGATGGAAAGACCGTCTTTTTTCCCAATATCTTCCGCTCCGAAAATAGCAGCTCCCAAATCGCTTTCTTCGTAAAAAGAAAGATGATTAAGGGTTTCGGCCGCCTGATAAAAAGCTTCCCGACCCATCACAGAACGGCAAAGATCCACACAAGAGCCGCCTCTGATGGCATAAAAGGAAACACGATCCATTGCCTGAATCCCCAAAAATCCCAAAGATGCGGCCAGTTTCAACATCCAATCCGCCTTGTTGGGCTCGCCCCAATCCATGGAAGCGGAAGTATCCAGATAAATGCGGTGGTGCTGTTGGCGCTCATCGGTGAACAGGCGGAGATACAACTTGTCAAACCGGCCATAGAGATTCCAGTCAATCCGACGCAGATCGTCTCCGGGAATATAGGGGCGATAGTCGGCAAATTCCGCAGAACTGCCATAGGAATCGGAACGGCGGTTTCCGCCAAACAAACCGTCCAAATGCTGTCGGATGCAAAGATCCCGACCTTCCAACATGGAAATAAAGCCATCATCGATCACGCGTCTCATAAAAAACCGCCCTCCTTTCTGCGGAAAGATCAATCAAATTTATTTTTTCTTTTTCTTCTTGTCTTCGCTGACAGGCAGTGCCTTTTTCTTGCCCTCGGCTTCGGCGAGCAACACATCGATCAAACTGTCAACCCCGACCTTTTCGGTGACGGCAGCAAAACTGCCCTTGATGCGGTGGCGCAAAACCGGGTGGGCGAGGGCCTTGATGTCGGCATAAGAAACATTGTAACGGCCATCCATCAAAGCCCGAACCTTACCGGCAGTGATCAAAGCCTGGCAGGCACGGGGGCTGGCGCCGAAACGGATATATTTTTTGCAGAAATCAGAAGCAGAGGCCACTTCCGGATGGGTGGCGGTGACCAGACGGATGACGAAATTCAAAACATCCTCTGCCACACAAATCTCTTTTGCGGTTTCGCGCATGGCCAAAAGATCTTCGCCGGTAAGAACAGCATTTGCCCGTTCGGCCATGGTCTCCTGGGTCATATTCACGATCTCTTTGAGTTCCTCTTCTCCGGGGAAAGTCATCAGCAGTTTGAACATAAAACGGTCGGTCTGGGCTTCGGGCAGGGGATTGGTAGCGTCCTGTTCTATGGGGTTTTGGGTTGCCTAAACAAAAAAAGGTTCTTCCAAATGATAGGTGCTGCCGCCGGTGGTCACCGTGTGTTCCTGCATAGCTTCCAACAGAGCAGATTGGGTTTTTGGGGTGGCGCGGTTGATTTCGTCGGCCAAAATGATGTTGCTGAACACCGGCCCCTTTTGGAACCGGATGCGGGTTTTGCCATCTTCATCCTTTTCCATAATGTTTGTGCCGGTCACGTCGGCAGGCATCAGGTCGGGGGTGAACTGAATGCGGGAAAAGGGCAGAGAAAAAGCCTGTCCCAAAGAGCGAACCAAACGAGTTTTACCAACCCCCGGCACCCCTTCCAGCAAAACGTTGCCGCCGGCGATCATTGCGATGACCGTCTGCTCCACCACGTCTTTTTGTCCCACCAGATCCTTGGCGATCTCATCCAGAAGCTGCTTGCTTTTTTCGGCGAAAAATGCCACATCCTTTTCGGTTGCCATAATTGCTTCTCCTTTGTTCTTGGTTCAAAATTTTCTTGAATTTTTAAGGGTTCAGGGCAGCAAAATAACCGTCGATGATCTGCTGCAGTTCTTCGGGAACCTCACCGTTTTCCAGCGCGGTTAAATATTCAGTGTAATAGAAGATGAAAACTTCCCCATATGGCACATTCCCGGAATCGGGGTCATAGACCGTTTCGGTCAAGGGATCAGCAGGGGCTTCGGCTTCGGGGTCACCGGATTCTTCTTCACCACCGATATTGACATTTCCTTCTCCGTCGCCATCCGGCATTTCTTCTTCGGGGGTTTGTTCCTCGCCCGATTCCCCCTCCACACCGTTTAACTCATCCTGCGCGTCGTTCATAGTGTCTTCCAGTTCGTCCCTCATGGAAGAAAGTCCCAACTGTTTTTGCAATGCACCGATGATGGCCAGTTCGGTGGCATCCATCATCGTTTCCAATGTGGTGCGAAATTCCTGGGTATCGGTGTCCATCTCCTGTAACGAGGAAACGGCGACAGCCCCTTGGTTGAGTGCAATGTAAAGATCATCTTTGGCGCTGACTCTGGAATCATCCAGCGCCTGTCTGATATTTTCAGAGAAGGTGCGGATCAAATTCGGATCATAGGTCAAAAAGAGTTTCAAATCCCACATGGCGTATTTCACCAGCTGCAGATCCATCTCGCTGATAGCCTCGCCCAGCTTTTTGGTAAAGGGATATTTTTGCAGCGCTTCACCGATGCTGCTTCCGGTGAGAGATGCTTCGATCAGCGTGTTGATCTTTTCTTTGGCCTCCTCGATCAGTGCAATACATTCCAAATCGTTTCTTGCTTCCTGCAGGTCAATTTCCAGTTGATTGATAATGGCAAAGAGTTCCTGTCTGGTATCCTCGTCAATGTCTGCCAGTTGCACCTGCTGGCGAAGTCTGCGAACGATATCTTCGATGGTGGTGGCAAGCTGCTGTTCCAATGCGATCACATCTGCTTCGGTCATGAAAATATCATAAGGGACGACCAACATCGCAACGGCAAGCAGCAAGGCGATCAAGGGGATCAAAATATGCTGTTTGTTGATTTTGAAGCGCACCCTTTTCGGCTTGAATTTTTCGATCCGTCTGCAGGCATCTTCCCGCTGCAATTTTGCCAGATAAGCCACTTCGCGGCGTACTTCTTCCGCATTTGGACCATCGGGTATCATTTCTTCTTCCAACTCGTCCGTTACTACATCAATGCTGACTGTTGGGAGTTTATACCTTCTCCTTAACAT
>JAFQMB010000060.1 GCA_017421095.1 Oscillospiraceae bacterium | reverse complement strand
GAAAGGGCCAAGGAAATGGGGATATAGTCGGTGTAACCGCCATCAATATAACTGGTTCCGTCAAAAGAATAGGGCTTGAAAAAAGGAAAGCAGGCGCTGGATGCCATCAAATAATCGACCAACTTTTCCGGGGCAATCTCGTCTGCAAAGAGGCGCACCGGCCGAAGGGTGGGATAAGTGGCGGCAGTTAAACCGAAATCAATTTTGGAAGAAATGATTTTTTCCGGCAAAAGATGGGTTTCAATCAGTTTTTTCAAAGGGGTTTGATCGATGCATTTTTCCCGAATTGCTTTTTGTGCAACTGCTTTTGTGATCTGGAGTTGCCCTTTTTTGGTGAAAACATCGCCTTTTGGCTCAAAATTCATAATCTTTTTTGAGGTGATCTCTGCCCAGATATTGACCGCCGTTTCATAGTCCCCCTGCGCAACAAGCGCTCCGTTCAAAGCACCCACGCTGGTGCCGGTAACCACAGAGATTTGAATATCCTTTTCCCGCAGTGCCTGCCAGACGCCAATCTGATAAGCACCTCTTCCGCCGCCTCCGGAAAGCACAAGGCCGGTCTTCCCTTTCAACGAGATCCCCCCCTTTTTTATCCGGATATGAAATTTTCCTTTTTTTTGATTATAACACGGTTTACCAATTCTTGCAATGCTCCCTTTCGTCAGGATATACAACATCTATTCAAAAAACACGCGGCTTTTTGCGGTGTTGTAGAATTCTCTTTGTTTGCTTGTTTTATCCGACCAAATGTGATAAAATCCTTTTTGTTATTCAATTTGAAAAGACTATACTTAGGAAGGAATTTTTGATTAGATGACAAAGTTCGAACAAGATCTTTCAAAAGGAAGCGTATTCAAAAAGCTCATTATTTTTTCCATTCCCTTTTTACTTTCCAATTTGATCCAGTCTATTTACAGTGTGGCGGATATGATCATTGTCGGGCGCTTTTCCGGCGATGAGGTGCTGGGAACCATCAATATGTCCGGGGTTAACATCGGCAGCCAGGTGACGATGCTTTTAACCAATGCGGTTTTTGGTCTTTGTGTCGGCGCCACGGTGATGATCGGGCAATATTTGGGGTCCGGTCAACGGGAAAAGATGAGAAAAACCATCGGAACACTCTTTACCACCTTGATCTTCCTTGGGTTTGGCTTAACTGCGCTGATGGTTTTTCTTCGAAAGCCTTTGCTTTTGCTGATCCGCACCCCGGAAGATTCTTTTTCTGCTTCTTTGGATTATTTCACCATCACCAGTTTCGGCATCATTTTTATCTTTGGCTATAACGCCTTGAGTGCTGTTATGCGCGGGATGGGTGACAGCCGCCGTCCTCTTTGGTTTGTTGCCATTGCCGCAGTTACCAATATTATTTTGGATCTGCTTTTGGTTGGCGTCTTTCATATGGGATCCGCCGGTGCCGCATATGCCACCGTTGCTTCCCAGGCTTTGAGTATGCTTCTTTGCATTCTTTATCTGACAAAAAATGACTTTGTTTTTGACTTCAAAATTTCTTCCTTCAAAATTGATAAAGCCGAATTGAAAACCCTCTTGAAAGTCGGAATTCCAAACTCGGTTCAAAATGTGGCCACCAGTATTTCCTTTCTCTTCCTGACCGCTTTGGTCAATGGGCTTGGCGTTGCTGCCAGCGCGGCGGTGGGTGCAGTGGGAAAATTCAATGGATTTGCCATTTTGCCCGGCCTTGCCATGAGTTCCGCCATTTCTGCTATGAGCGCACAGAATATTGGGGCAGGCGAACTCAAACGTGCCAAGAAGACCACTTTCCTTGGAACGGCAATCGCCATCGGCATCAGCCTTGTGATTTTTATTGCGGCACAACTCTTCCCTGAAACGATCCTTGCAGTCTTCGGCGGTGATCCCGAGATGATTGCACAAGGCACAGAATATCTGCGTATTTTCTCTTATGACTATTTGATTGCTCCCATTCTTTTCTGCTTTAACGGCCTGTTTATCGGATCCGGTCATACCGTTGTTTCTCTTTGCACCGGTATGATTTCCTCCATTCTGGTTCGAATTCCTGCCGCTTGGGTGTTCGGGGTTTTGATGGAAATGGGGCTCACCGGCATTGGTCTGGGTGCTCCTCTCGCCTCTTTCATCGCCTTGGCCCTTTCTGTGATCTTCTTTATGACCGGAAGATGGAAGAAACTGGTGATTTTGAATCACACTCCGGCCGAATAATCAAGGTGTCAAACGATCAAAAAAGCAAAATCTCCCCTGTTCCTTATCCGGCGCAGGGGAGATTTGTTATTTGGCAGTCAGATGGCATCCTCTTTTCCGGACAAGCAGGCAACCGCCTCTTTTTTTGCCTCGTGATACAAAAGGTTGATTCGACTTTCCAACGCCTGCATCTGATAGATATGGCTGTCAATACGATCCATATCCGTTTCAAGATTAAAGCGTTCATATGCCTGTTCCAGCAGTTCCTTGGCATTTTGAATCTGCAGATCCAGCGTGGGCGAAATCTCCTTTTCCCGAATGGCTTCTTCCTTGGCCGCCGGAAAAACAGAAAGAATGGATTTGATGATGGTTTCCACAGGGCCTCCCCCTTCCTCTTTGATCGATTCTATGCAAGAGGATGGGAAAAAAGAGCCCGTTTCATACAAAAGGCAGCAAAAATTATGCCAAAACCACAGGAACAGGTGACTTGATACTGACGGCACCGTCAGTCACATGACAATCATATCCAATCAGACGAACGCCTGCCTTTGCGGCATCTGCCAAGGCATCGGAAAAATCCGGATCTGTTGCCCGGTTGGGTGAAATGCTTTTCATTCCGCTCATTTGGATCACAAAAAAGACGACAGCCCGAACGCCCGATTGGGCCAATCCCTTTAAAGTGTTTAAGTGTTTGGTGCCTCTTATTGTAGGAGCGTCGGGAAAAAGACAAAACCCATTTTTTTCCAATGTGCACCCCTTCACTTCGATCCAAATGGGGCCAAACTCATCTTCCAGGCAAAAGTCTAATCTGGATTCGCCGCAAACAACTTCTTTTCGGATGGCTTTCAAACCGGGAAACAATCTTTTTCCTTCGTCGGTCTGCAAAAATTCTTCCACCAATTTGTTCGGCGCCTGGGAATCCATATTAACTTTCAAAATTCCGTCAGCCGTTTCCTTCTCCACCTGCACCAGATCACAAGGAGTCTTTCGTTCTGCAGTTGTTTCAGAAAAGGTCAAACCAACCTTGCAGCCCGGTACCAACAGTTCTTTACACCTGCCGGTGTTTTTCACATGAGCAGTAAGAATCTTGTCATCACATTCCACTTTTGCGATGAATCTATTGGGACGCTCCAAAAAAACGCCGGTTTTATAATTGAGATAAATCATACACATTCCTCATTGAAGATCGAAATAAACAGTTCCTTTGCCGCTTTGGCTGTGGGGGCATAAAATCTTGGCGCATAAGGCAAAAGTTCTTCTTCGCCCCGAAAGCCCCAACCAGCCGCCAAAGCGTCCATATTCGCGTTTTCTGCGGTGATCATATCCACATCGGAATCCCCGATAAAAAGGCATTCTGAGGCATCATAGCCCCAAATCGAAAGAATTTCATTGACGCCGTCTGCTTTGGGTTTGCGGACTCTTCCCTCTTTGGCGCCAAAAATGGGATCGGGCATCCATTCGGGCGAAATTCTGCTCTCAAGGATTTTGATGGCGGCACTTTCCGGCTTGTTGGTGAAAACCCCAACTCGGATTTTCTTTTCTTTGCAAAACTGCAGCCAATCGGTAATCCCTTCATAAAGGGGTGTATGATTCAGCATTCTTTCTTGGTATTCTGCCTTAAATTCAGCCAGCAAAGATTCGCTGACCTGATCTTCTTTTGCAAAACCAAATGCCTTTTGTAACAAGACCTTGACTCCGTTTCCCACAAACTGCCGATATGCCGTCATCGGATGGGGTTCCATTCCCTTCCGAATCAAAATCGCATTGACGCTTTCGCCCAGGTCCTGCAAAGAATCCACCAAAGTGCCGTCCAAATCGAATATGAGTCCGCGGTATTTCATTTGTTTATTCCGCCTTTTGTCTGATATTGTTTTTTATAAAAAGAAG
>JAFQMB010000010.1 GCA_017421095.1 Oscillospiraceae bacterium | reverse complement strand
TATTCCACTCCGCATCAGGCCGCTTTTGAAGCATTGGATGAGGAAACCAGAACCAATCCGGTGGCCTATCCTGCCAATTCGGTGATGGAAAAGACCGAGGTGTTCATCAACCTGCCGGAGGAAACAAACGCGCTGATGGATCATCTTTGGGAAGAGATCTTGATGACCCAGGATGCCAATGAAACCAGATGGGTTTTGCCGGCGGTGATTGGCGCTTGCCTGTTGGCCACCATGGTGAAGGTGATTGTCAGACAGGTTCGGCGAAAGAAAAACGCAGATTATTAAACGACACAAAAAAGACCGCGGTTTCCTTTTCGAAATTGCGGCCTTTTTCTGTTTAAGAAGAAACAAGACGATACACCGAAAGAAAATGCCCCCTTTTTGAGAAAAGGAGGCATTTTTGCTTTAATCGATTTGAGGCAGTTTGGCCAAGGCTTTTTGAATCTCTTCTTCGGTGGGAACATAATTTTCCATCACGCCGTTGTGGAACTTTTCATAGGCATACATATCAAAATAGCCGGTGCCGGTCAACCCAAAGAGGATGGTCTTTTCTTCGCCGGTTTCCTTGCATTTCATTGCCTCATCGATGGCAACCTTGATGGCGTGGCTGCTTTCAGGGGCAGGCAGGATTCCTTCCACTCGTGCGAAGGTTTCTGCGGCTTCGAAGACATCTGTTTGGGGCAGAGAGACGGCAGACATATATCCGTCTTCATAGAGTTGAGAAAGGGTGGAATTCATGCCGTGATAGCGCAGGCCGCCTGCGTGGTTGGGGGCGGGGATATAGCCGCTGCCAAGGGTATACATCTTGGAAAGGGGACAAACCATTCCGGTGTCACAATAGTCATATGCATATTTGCCGCGGGTCAAACTGGGGCAGGAGGCGGGCTCCACCGCGATGATTTTATAATCATTTTCCCCACGAAGCATTTCGCCCACAAAAGGAGAGATCAGACCGCCCAGATTGGAACCGCCGCCGGCACAGCCGATGATCACATCCGGTTTGATATCATATTTATCCATGGCGATTTTGGTTTCCAACCCGATCACCGATTGATGCAGCATCACCTGATTGAGAACGCTGCCCAGCACGTAACGATAACCCTCGGTTGCCGAAGCCTTTTCCACCGCTTCCGAAATGGCACAGCCCAAAGAACCGGTGGTGCCGGGGAACTGGGCCAGAATCTTTTTTCCGACCTCGGTTTCCAAAGAGGGGGAGGGGGTGACAGAAGCACCATAGGTGCGCATCACTTCCCGGCGGAAGGGCTTTTGTTCATATGAGCATTTGACCATATAAACCTTGCAGTCCAGCCCGAAATAGGAACAGGCCATGGAAAGGGCGGTGCCCCATTGGCCGGCACCGGTTTCGGTTGTCACGCCGGTGAGCCCCTGCTGTTTGGCATAATAAGCCTGGGCGATGGCTGAATTCAGTTTGTGACTTCCGCTGGTGTTGTTGCCTTCGAATTTATAATAAATCTTTGCAGGAGTTTGCAGTTTTTCTTCCAAACAATAGGCCCGCACCAGGGGGGAGGGGCGATACATTTTATAAAAATTACGGATTTCTTCCGGAATTTCAATATAAGCCGTTTTGTCATCCAATTCCTGTCGGATCAGTTCGTCGCAAAAAACAGGCGCCAGATCCTTTTCGGTCATGGGCTGGTGAGTTTTGGGGTCCAAAAGCGGAGCCGGCTTGTTTTTCATATCTGCCCGCACGTTATACCAGGCTTTGGGCATTTCGGATTCTTCCAGATAAATTTTATAAGGGATGGTTTTTTCAGACATAAATAAACTCTCCTTTCCGATTTGCGGAGCAAAAAAAGAACGCTCTTGCCCCAAGATTGCTGGGACAGGAGCGATATCGGTTCCTGCGGTGCCACCCGGCTTGACGCAAAATGCGCCCACTTTTTGCATACTGACATATGCCGATCTTTGCGTGACGGAGGATCATGACTCCGGCGCCCATAATAAAGAGAGAATCTCTTGTTCCGGTTGCCCTCAAAAGCCCATTCGGAATTTGCTTTTCTGCCGCATTTTCACCGGCGGCGGCTCTCTGAAAGAAAAGGGAAAATTCTTACTTACGCTTCTTCAACGGTTTAAATCATTATAGTTCCGAAGAGAAGGTTTGTCAACCCCAAAAGATATGTTTTTTCTGTAAAACAGCAAGGATAACCGGAGAGCGTTGCGATGAGGTTTTGAAAACACTCTCCTGCGAAAAAAAATCCCCTGCCGCAACAGCGGCAGGGGAAAGCATATTTTTCACCGGGATTTTTTCTTTTTGCTCTTTTGCTTGGCAGGAGGGGCGGGATCGGAAACAGGGGCTGTTTCTAAGGGAGGATCGAAGAAAATTCTTTCCTCAGGCGGCAGATTTGATTCGGAATTTTTCACATCGTTTCGCACCAGATGATAGATGGAGGAGGCAAGAGGAACACCTAACAGCATACCCATTACGCCCATCACACCGCCGCCGATGGTGACTGCCGCCAGTACCCAGATGGCCGGAAGCCCCAAAGAGGAGCCGACCACACGGGGAAAGATCAAATTCCCCTCCAACTGTTGCAGGATCAGGATAAAGAGCAGGAAGATCAAAGCCTTGACGGGTGAAACCATGGCGATCATAAAGGCGCTGATGCCGGCACCGATATAGGCACCTGCCACCGGGATTAAAGCAGTAAAGGCGATCAAAGCACTGATCATCGGTGCATAAGGCAGCTGCAAAATCAGCATTCCGATGAAACAGAGCACACCGAGAATCACCGCTTCGGTGCATTGGCCGGTGATATAACCTTTGAAACTGTTGTTTACAACACCCAGCACATAATAGAGTTTTTCATTCCAGTTGGGTTTGCAATAACGGCGGGTCAGTCGATGGAACTGCTTGGCCAGTTTTTCTTTGGATGCCAGCAGATAAAGGGCAAAGATGATAGCGATTACGGTGGTAACAATGCCGGAGAAGACGCTTAAAACCGCGTTGAAGACCACATCGGTCACGCTGCCGATTCCGGAGATCAGTGCATTCGCAATCTCTCCGATTCGGGATTGCCAGTCAATATTGCTCAAAGAGGTGAGAATTTCGGGGGAAAGAAGCTTCCACTCTTTCAAACGGCTGATGGCGTTTTCGATGAAATCGGGCAAAAGGTCAATCAACAGCTTGATGCAAGAGATCAACTGGGGAAGAATCAGCCAGAAGATCAAAGTGATGATGGCAACCAAAGTGAGAAAAGCGGCAGCCAGGCAAACCGGTCTGCGGCTTTTGATGCAAAATTTCTTTTTGGATTTTGGAAAATAAATTTTCTCATAAGAAACCATCAAAATATTGATCAGATAGGCAATGGCGCCGCCGATGATCAACGGCACTGCGGCTCCCAGAATTGCCCCAAGGGCAGAGGCAACACTCTTCCAATAATGGATGGCCAAAAACAAGAGAAAGAGGCTGACGCCAACTTTGGTGCATGTTTTCCAGTTGAGTTTTGTCATATATTCCGCCTCCCGGTTGAAGCTGAAAAGAAGATGGGATCGCTCCCTTTGATTTGAATAGAGTATAGCATAGTTTATGTTTCTTTTCAAATAAATTCCAAATAAAGAAATTGTAAATATTTTGTTTCAAAAAACGCCTGAAAAAACACCTGAAAATAATAAAAGAAAGACCCGCCTTAAAATAAAGACGGATCTTTTTGACCTTCTGATTTTTTGGTTTTTTATTCTTGACTTTAATTTTCGAAAACCAAATGAAAAGCTCCGATACCGCCTTCGATTATGATGCGGTTGGGCCCGTTACCGCTCACCCCGAAATCGGTGACATCTTTTCCGTCAACAGAAATGTTTCCAAGCCCTTTTTCGATCTCCACCGTATAATCGCTTTTTTCTCCGATCAATGTGAGATTTGTTTCTCCGATTCCGAGACAGAGATCACTTTCGCCGGTCAAAGAGGCGGTTAGGTTTAATTCGCCGGTGCCCATTTTGAGTTGCAAATTTCGGAGAGTACCATTTTCAATGGTAATTTTCCCGGCACCTCCTTCAATTTTTGATTGAGAGGTGGCCGAAAGATTTTCAATTCGGATATCACCGGCGCCTAGTTTTAAGTTCACGTTGTTGGCTGACAGGGTGCCTGTGGTCATTTTTGCGGCGCCGATCATAATAGAGATGTCATCAAAAACGGTGTCTGCAGGGATATAAAGGGTAAGAAATGCGTTTGCGTAAGTGACACCTGTATTGTTTTCTTCCGAAATCGTCAAAATGCCGTTATCATCCGAAACAGACAAATATTTCAGGTTGCTTTCCAATGAAAAAATTTCTGCTTCCTTGATGACAACCTCTGCTGCTCCGATTCGAATATTCAAGGAATGAACGGCAGAATTGATTTGATATTTCAACGATTCATCCAAAACTGCAGATTCTCCACAGCCGACAAAGGAAAATATCAGCAGCCATAGCAGAAATATCAGACAGCATTTTTTTACCAAAGGAATCAACCCCAAAAAAGAAATTGGATTCGCGCAATTGTTGGCGTTAAAACCGTAAACCTGATATGATCATCGTATCATATTGTTGAAAGAATGGCAAGAGGGAACAAAATGAAAAAGGGCCTCACAAAAGTGAAGCCCTTTGGAGCTACTGGCCGGACTCGAACCGGCGACCTGCTGATTACGAATCAGCTGCTCTACCAACTGAGCCACAGTAGCATCCTTCTGTCTGCGACAGCATGAAATATTATAAACAAAAGAGGGGGAAAGGTCAAGTGTTTTTCTTGACTTTTTGAAATTGGATGGGTATCATAATAACAGAAAAAAAGGGCTCAGGAGAGGAGAGGTGTCCGATGGCCGGTTTTGCAACCACAAGAGAGGCAGAGGTGCTGCTGGCAGAGCATGGGCTTTTGAAACAGCCGGCAAAAGAGATTGTTTCTGTTTTGGGCCTTTCCAACAACTCCAAAGAAACAAAACCCGGAGATTTGTTCATCTGCAAAGGGTTTTCTTTCAAAAAAGAATACCTGGAAATGGCAGAGCAAAAGGGTGCCTTTTCCGCTATCGGCGAGCAGGAGATTGCAGGTTCTCGCCTGCCCTTTATTCTGGTAACCGACATTCGAAAGGCTATGAGCCTGTTGGCAAAAGCCTTTTATGAAGAGCCTTCTGCACATTTTTGTTTGGTGGGCATCACCGGAACAAAAGGGAAGACCACAACGGCATATGATCTGAAGGCGATCTTTGATGCCCATGTGGGCAGAGAAACCGGTCTTCTTTCCACCGTGGAACGCTTTGTGGGCGGTTTGCACGAGCCTTCTCATTTGACCACCCCCGAATCTTTGGATCTGCAACAGCTTTTTTGTGTGGCAAATTCCCATAAACTGCCCTACCTCACCATGGAGGTTTCGAGTCAAGCATATAAACTTGACAGAGTTTACGGCCAAAAATTTCAGTATGGTCTGTTCCTGAATTTCGGCGAAGATCATATTTGTGATCATGAGCACAGCGATTTGGAGGATTATTTCTCCTGTAAACTGCAGTTGATGAAAAACTGCGAGACTGCGGTGGTCTGCAAAGAGACCGATCGGTTGGAAGAGATCTGTTCTGTGGCATCCCGATGGGCGAAAAAGGTACTTCTTGTCGGGGTGGAGGATGAAGCCTGCGATTATTCCGCCTCTCAACTGCGAAAAGAGCAAATGGGTTTTTCTTTTTTGATTCACGAGAAGAAAAGCGGTTTGATCTGGCCTTGCCGCCTTTCCCAGGAGGGTCGGTTTAATGTTTCCAACGCTCTTGCCGCCATTGCGGTGGCAAGAGAAGAGGGCATTTCTCCCGAAATGATTCAAAAGGCACTGGAAAACCTGCAGGTGCCCGGCCGAATGAATCTAATCGCAGGAAAAGACCTGCATATCTTTGTGGACTATGCTCATAACGATCTGAGTTTTCGTGCGTTATTTGACAGCATTTGTCAGGATTATCCCGAGGCCAAACGGATTGTGGTGGCCGGTGCGCCGGGGGAAAGAGCCCATTCCAGGCGGAAAGACATCGGTTCTCTTTGCGGAAAATACGCGGATTTGGCAATTTTTACGGCGGATGATCCGGGCTTTGAAGATCCGCTTATCATCTGCAAACAGATGGAAGCATTCGCCAAAGAAGCCGGCGAGGCAGAGATTCGTATCGAAACTGACCGAACCAAAGCAGTGGAGATGGCGGTACGTGAGGCTCCGGCAGGTTCGGTGGTGATCCTGGCCGGAAAGGGCCACGAGGTAACCCAGCGGGTTCAAGGCACTTATGAACCCTATGAATCGGATGCAGCGGTGGCAAGAAGAGTGTTGGAAGAGACAGGCCGCTGCGGCAAATAAATGTTATAGGTTGCCTCACACAAGGTTGGCTGCGCTTGGAAGATTGTTTGAAATTATGGAAAGAAAAAGGCGTGTCTTAAGAGTCGTACAGTAAGGGACAGTACAACAAGATACAAAAACACCCATAGTTTTTTAAAAAACCATGGGTGTTTTTAATATTTCCTTTCTTTGTTAGTCAAGTCGTACTATAATATAACTGACCGATAAATAAGAATTTGAAACAGAGTGTTTATTATGGATTTTAATGAAAAATTACAGGAACTACGAAAACAAAAAGGGATTACCCAAGAAGAACTTGCAGAGTCGCTTTATG
>JAFQMB010000009.1 GCA_017421095.1 Oscillospiraceae bacterium | reverse complement strand
TCCTGCCCGGGTCACCTGTTTTTTCTCATCGTCCAGTTCAATATCTCCCACACAGAGAAGGGATTTTTTCTGTCCGCCTCCCAAAAACAGATATCGGCGCAGGGCGGAACGCACTCTGGCGGTGACGACCATCGGATGAAAAGGTTTGGTGATATAATCGTCTGCTCCCACATCCAACCCCAAAACTTTGTCGGCATCTTCGCTTTTGGCGGTGATCAGAATGATCGGTACATTGGAATGTTCTCTGATCTTCACCATGGTGCTGATACCATCCAGTTCGGGCATCATAATATCCATCAGAATCAGATGAATTTCTTCTTTTTGAAAAATCTCCAGCGCCTGAAGCCCGTTATAGGCCTCAAAAATACGGTATTCCGGATCCTGTAAATAGATTTTCAGCGCGTTGACAATGTCCCTGTCGTCGTCACAGATGAGAATGTGGATCATATTTCTTCTCCTTTTTCATTTTGTCCGTTTTTATTATAGTCTGCGCAAGATGAATTTGAAAGATGAAAAATCTTAAAGAATCTATAAAGAAGCAGGGGAGGAAGCAGAAGAGGGTGTTGCTCTTATCTCTTTTGTGTGGTATCATACTGGTCGGAAAAAGAACAAAAGGAGTCGGCCAAATGAAACAGGAACGGGAATTTTTTGCATTGACCATCACAAACAAAGGGGCGGAACAACTGCGCCGCGGGCACGTTTGGGTTTATGAAACCGAAATTTTGACCAAAGAGCGCCCGGAAAACGGCAGCGTTTGCGATATTTTTGATCCAAGAGGGCGCTATTTGGGCAGCGGGCTTTATTCGGAAAAGAGCAAAATTGCCCTTCGGATTTTGACCACCAATGCCAATGATAAATGTGACGAAGCCTTTTTTGCCCGCCGCATCGCCTATGCCTTTGCCTATCGCAAGCAGGTGATGGGTGAATATTTTAGCAGTTCCTGCCGGTTGATTTTCGGTGAGGCAGACGGTCTGCCCGGTTTGACGGTGGATCGGTTTGGGGACCTTTTGGTCACAGAGGTTCTTTCCTTTGGGATGGAAGAACGAAAAGAGATGATTTACCGTCAACTTTTCGAAATTCTTGAAGAGATGGGTGCGCCCGCCCGGGCCATTTATGAGCGAAACGAAGATCCCATCCGGGAAAAAGAGGGCCTTTCCCGCTATAAAGGGTTTTATCACGGGCTGGGCAATCCCCCCGAAAGCCCGGTGACAAAAATGTGTGAAAACGGGGTTCATTATCTGGTGGATGTGGAAAACGGGCAAAAGACCGGCTTTTTCCTGGATCAGAAATTCAATCGCCTGGCGGTGGCAAACTATGCAAAAGGCAGACGGGTGTTGGACTGCTTTTCCCACACCGGAAGTTTCGGCCTGAATGCCGCCCTGGGCGGTGCAGAACACGTCACCTGTGCGGATATTTCCCAAACGGCGATGGATATGGCCGCCGCAAATGCAAAAAACAACGGCCTTTCTCATAAGATGGATTTCATCTGTGAAGACGCCTTTACCCTCTTGCCCCGTTTGCTGCAGGAAAAGAAAAACGAGTATGATTTCATCATCTTGGATCCCCCTGCGTTCACCAAAAGCGCGGCCACCGGTAATGCGGCCTATGGCGGCTATTTAGAGATCAATCGCCGGGCCATGCAGCTTCTTCCCAGAGGCGGTTATCTGGCCACCTGCTCCTGCTCTCATTTTATGCCCGCCTGGCGGTTTGAGGATATGCTGAAAGATGCCGCGGCACAGGCAAAGGTTTCTTTGCGGCAGATTGAGCAGCGCCAGCAGGCCTGTGACCATCCGATCCTTTGGAATGTCCCCGAGACCTCTTATTTAAAATTTTATCTTTTCCAGGTGGTGTAACCTGATAAAAAAGAGAACACCCTTTCAGATCCGTTTTGGCATCCAAAAGGGTGTTTTTTTGCACCTTCTTAATCAAAATCAATACCCGGAAATAAAAAACTCCCCCCGGTGAAACCGAGGGGAGAATTTTTTGATCAATCATCCACATCAAAGGCTTCCAACGCGCTCTTTTTGGCGATGGGTTTGATGTCGCCGTGTTTCACAAAGCACATGGTCACAAAGGAGCAGGCCAGGAAGAAGGCGGCGTAGGGGAAGAGGGTGGAATAACCGGCAACGATGCCATACCCATCGCTCACCACCTGAATCAGGAAACCGGAAACGATGGGGGTGACCACCTGTGCGGCCATCGAGAAGGTGTAGTAAAGGCCGGTGTATTTGCCGATGTCCCCAGATTTGCTGATTTCCACCACCATGGGGAAACTGTTCACATTGATGGCGGCCCAGGAGAAACCGACCAGCGCGAAGATCACATAGAAAACAGGGGTGATGGTTCTGCCCAGCATCGAGGCGATCAAAAGACAGACAGTCAAAAGGCCGGCACCCAGCAAAATGGTGCGCTTTCTGCCCAACTTCGAAGAAAGAATCCCGATGGGCAGATAGGAGATGATGGCGCCGCCCTGGCCGATCAAAAGACACCAGGAGGCAGAGAAACCGCTGCCGGAAGCAGCATCCAGCCCCCAGACGTTTTCTGCATAACGGGTGAAGGCGGTGGCAACGGCGTTATAACCGGTGAACCAAAGGGCCACCGAGCAGAGGATCAAAATCAGACTGCGGCGAACGGCAGGCGAAAGTTTTTCGCTCTTACCCTCGGCATCCAACTGCTGTTCTTCGTCTTCGGGATCCACGCCATAGTTGATGGCAACCATCTCTTCCTTGCACTTTTTCTCGTTCACGGTGGCAAAGAGCACCAGACCCGAGACCACCAACAAAGCGGCGATGGTCACAAACATATAAAGATAGTTCTTGCGATCGGAGCCTTCGATGCTCTGAATCAAAAAGTTGCTGCTCACCAGGGTGAAAATGCCACCGAAAGAGCCCATCAGATTGATGATGGCGTTGCCCTTACTGCGCAAAGGCTTGGGGGTCACATCGGGCATCAATGCCACAGCGGGAGAACGGTAAAAACTCATGGAAAGCAAAACCAATCCCAAAACCACCATAAAGGGAATCAGATTGCCCTCTTTGTCCAACAGCGGAATGGCAACGGTCAAACCGGCGGCCAGGAAGGTACCGATCAGAATAAAAGGCATCCGTCTGCCGGCTTTATCCGAAAGGGCACCGAAGACCGGGAGCAGAATCAAAGCCAAAATATTATCGATGGCCATGATAATACCAACGGGACCGGCCTGAAGACCAAAGGTCTTTTCCAAAATCAGCGGAATATAGTTGTCATACATCAGCCAGAATGCGCTGATCGAGAAGAACGCCAGACCCACCAGCATGGTGCGCTTGTAATTGAGTTTCAAAAAAATCCCTCCATCGGTTTGTGTTTGGGTTTCTTGTTTGCTAGTATACCATAAATAGGTCCTGCTTGTCTATTCTTTCCAAAGAAAAGATTTCCTTTTAAAACTGCTGTTCAAAGCCGCTGTTTACAAAGCATCCGGATTGTGTTATGCTTTTGGAAGAAAGAGCGTATTTTATCATGAAAGCCGGGTGGTCTTCGGCAAGGAAAGGGAGGAAGAGGATATGAAAAGAGTTTGTTGTTTGCTGCTTGTTTTGGTTTTGATGATTCTTTGCGCTTCCTGTGACTTTGCGCCGCAGGAGAGCAAGTTTTATTGGATCCCGGAAGAATCGTTTTTGTGGATTATGAGATCACAGAGAATAAAACCGCTCGTTTTCGATACAGCATTGCCCTGGTTAATGACTATGATGCATCGGTGACCGCTTCCGTCTCTGCCAAATTCAAGGAAAATGAAACTTCCGGTTGGCTGAAAGAAACCGATTTTCTGATGGGACGCAATGAGGAGGGCACTTGGTAGTATGTCCCTTTTGAAGCGGGAGAAAAGAAGAATGTGGTTTTCGTTTTTGAAGGAAGTTATACCGGCGGAAAGGTGAATGAAAATCTGAGTTTCCCGGAACTGCTTTATATGTTGGATTGGTAATTTCTTCTTCGACAAACAGCCCTGCCGCGGCAGGGCTGTTTGTTTTGGTAAAAGCGGATGAAAACCGAATGGAAAAAGAAAGGTTACCAAGAATGCTTCGTACCCTTAAGGACAGTTTCTGATAATTAAGAAATACGAGCATTACAAAAACAACATTATCCCTCGTTCCGAAAGGAGCGAGGGATTTTTT
>JAFQMB010000059.1 GCA_017421095.1 Oscillospiraceae bacterium | reverse complement strand
TCGTTGGCACCGTCGAAGACGGGGGTCATCACCTTCCAGCCCAAAGCCTTGGCCGCATAGCCCAGGTGGACTTCCAGCACCTGACCGATATTCATACGGGAAGGCACGCCCAGGGGGTTAAGCACGATATCAAGGGGCGTGCCGTCTGCCAGGAAGGGCATATCTTCCTGGGGCAGAATGCGGGAAACAACACCCTTGTTCCCGTGACGACCGGCCATCTTGTCACCCACAGAGACCTTTCTCTTCTGGGCGATATAGCAGCGCACCACCATATTCACACCGGGGGGCAGCTCGTCGCAGTTTTCGCGGGTGAAGACCTTGGCATCCACCACAATACCGTATTCGCCGTGGGGCACCTTCAAAGAAGCGTCACGCACATCTCTGGCCTTTTCGCCGAAGATGGCACGGAGCAATTTTTCTTCTGCGGTGGGTTCCGCCTCTCCCTTGGGAGTGACTTTACCCACCAGAATATCCCCGGCACGCACTTCGGCGCCCACCCGGATGATGCCGCGCTCGTCCAGATCCTTGAGGGCATCGTCACCCACGTTGGGGATATCTCTTGTGATCTCTTCGGGGCCCAGTTTGGTATCTCTGGCTTCGATTTCATATTCATTGATATGAATCGAGGTGAAGACATCGTCCCGAACCACCTTTTCGTTGATCAAAACGGCGTCTTCGTAGTTATAACCTTCCCAGGTCATAAAGCCCACAAGGGCGTTCTTACCCAGGCTGATCTCGCCCTGATCGGTGGCGGGACCGTCGGCAATCACTCTTCCCTTGGTCACCTTTTCGCCCAGCTTGACAATGGGCTTCTGGTCAATACAAGTGCCCTGGTTGGAACGCAGGAACTTGATGAGCGGATAGACATGGGATTCGCCTTTTTTATCCAGAATCACGATCTCGTTGGCGTTCACACGCTCGACGATACCGTCTTCCTTGGCCAGAACAACAGCACCCGAGTCAACGGCGGCCTTATATTCCATACCGGTGCCGATGATGGGGGCTTCGGTGATCATCAGAGGAACAGCCTGGCCCTGCATGTTGGAACCCATCAACGCACGGTTGGCGTCGTCATTTTCCAGGAAGGGGATCATGGCGGTTGCCACAGAGACCATCATTTTGGGAGAAACGTCCATAAAGTCGACACGGTCTGCCTCGATTTCCAGCATCTCGTCTCTGCTGCGGACGGTGACACGGGGGCGGGCAAAGCGGCCGTTTTCATCGATGGGTTCGTTTGCCTGGGCGATGATATAATCATCTTCCTGATCGGCGGTCATATAAACGATCTCATCGGTGATGACGCCGGTTTCCTTATCCACCCGGCGATAGGGAGCTTCCACAAAGCCATACTCATTGATCTTGGCAAAGCTTGCCAGATAAGAGATCAAACCGATGTTGGGACCTTCCGGGGTCTCAATGGGACACATCCGGCCATAATGGGTATAATGCACGTCACGCACTTCGAAGCCGGCACGGTCACGGGAAAGACCGCCGGGGCCCAAGGCGGAAAGACGGCGCTTGTGTTTGAGTTCGGCCAGGGGGTTGTTCTGGTCCATGAACTGAGAAAGGGGCGAAGAACCGAAGAATTCCTTAATGGCGGCAACGATGGGACGGATGTTGATCAGCGTCGAGGGGCTGACCTCTTCTCTGTCCTGTGCCTGCAGGGTCATACGGTCTTTGACCACCTTTTCCATCCGGGCAAAGCCGATGCGGAACTGATTCTGAAGCAGTTCGCCCACGCTGCGGATGCGGCGGTTGCCCAAATGGTCGATATCATCGGTGACCCCGATATGATAATCCAGACCCAGGAAATAGTTCACAGAGGCCAGGATGTCGGCAATCATAATATGACGGGGGATGAGTTCATCCACTCTTCTTGCCAGTTCTTCGGAAAGATCGGTGACGCTCTCATCGTCCAGAATGTCTTTGAGGACCTCGAAGGAAACCTTTTCGGTGATGCCCAAAGATTCGGGATCTTCCACGCTGACAAACTGGGAAAGATCCACCATACCGTTGCCCATCACCTTGAAATTCTCTTCCGAGTTGATGCGGATGGTCACCTCGTTGACGCCGGAAGCTTCCACCGCCAGAGCATCTTCCTTGGAAAGAACCTGACCGGTCACAAAGAGCACTTCGCCGGTGAGGGGGTTGACCACATCTTCGGCCAAAGTCTGGCCGGCAAGACGGGCGCCCAAAGCCAGCTTCTTGTTGAACTTGAAGCGGCCGTATCTGGGCAGATCGTATCTCTTATCGTCAAACAGGATGTTATAAAGATATTCCTGGGCGGTTTCGGCGTTGGCCACTTCGCCCGGACGCAGTTTGCGATAGATCTCGATGAGCGCCTCGGCGGTATCGGTGGTGGTATCCCGTTCCAGGGTTGCCTTGAGTTTGGGATGCATGCCGAAATAATCGGTGATCTGGGTGTTATCGGAAAGGCCCAAAGCACGGATCAGAACGGTCACAGGCAGTTTGCGGTTCTTATCGATCCGCACCCACACCACATCGTTGATGTCCGATTCATATTCCAACCAGGCACCGCGGTTGGGGATGATCTGCGCAGTCAGCAGTTCCTTGCCCGACTTTTTATCCGGCTTGGCATCATAATAGACACCGGGAGAACGCACCAGCTGAGAAACGATGCAGCGCTCGGCACCGTTGATGATGAAGGTGCCGGCATCGGTCATCAGGGGGAAATCGCCAAAGAAGATTTCGCTCTCTTTGATCTCTTCTGTGGTCTTGTCCACCAGACGAACCGTCACACGCATAGCAGCAGAATAGGTGGCGTCCTGCTCTTTACACTGAGCGATGGTATATTTGGGGGTTTCTTCCAGGCGATAATCCTCGAAATACATCTCCTGGGTGTTGTTGTAATCCACAATGGGAGAGACATCGCGGAAGACTTCTTTCAGTCCCTTCTTCAGGAACCATTCATAAGAATTCTTCTGCACCTCGATTAAGTTGGGCATTTCCAGCACTTCGTCGATTTTTGCGAAGTTCATGCGGGTTGTCGTTCCCAGCTTTACGGGCTTCACATTGACCATTGCTTCCACCACGACCTTTCCTCGGTTTCCGGAATCCTTTTTTCAAGTTTTTTGCAGGCGGTTTCTTCCATATATATGGGTCAGAGAAGAGGCCATCCACAAGACCTTGTTTTTTCCCCTCCGGAGGGGCTGTCACAGGGCCGAAATCCAAAAAAGGGCAATTCGAGCCATTGTGACAATAGTGATTTATTATACCTTGTCAAGTGGACGATGTCAATAGAACCTGCGGCAGTTTTTTGGACATTTCTCACAAAAGATTTTCTTTTTGTTACCAACGGAAGAACAAATGTTCTCGTTTCGGCAAAAAAGCCCCTTTTTTCAGGGAATCCGCTGCCACATTTCGTCTTTTATGGATTTTGTCGGTTTGCATCCGTCAGCGCTTTGTGTTATGATGGCAGAGAGAAAACAGGCAAAAAGGAGGGGGAAATTTTGAACCGTTCCCATCTGATGCAGGGGCTGCAGCGAGCCGTCCGCGAGGCCGCCGCCCTTGCCATGAAACTGGATTTTTCGGTGGAAGAAAAAAACAACGATGCCGCCAACCTGGTCACCTCCTCGGACCTGGCGGTCCAGAAGCATCTCTGCGCCTCTCTTTCCCGGCTGTTGCCCGGCAGCGGCTTTTTGTGTGAAGAGGAGGATCTTTCCGACACCGAAAAGGAATATGTCTGGATCATCGACCCCATCGACGGCACCACCAACTACGCCAGAGGGTTGGGTATCTTCGCCATCTCGGTGGCGTTGGTCAAAAACGGCGAGGCGCTTTTGGCGGTGGTTTATGACCCTTCCCGGGACGAAATGTTTTCAGCGGTCAAAGGCTGCGGTGCCTTTTGCAACGGAAAACCCATTCAAACGGCAAAAAAGCCCTTTGCCTCCTCTCTGCTCTGTTCGGCCCTTTGCATCTATCAAAAGGAATTCGCCGAAATTTGCATGAACATCATTATGGATCTTTATCCCCGCATCAGCGATCTCAGACGCACCGGTTCCTGTGCCCTGGAACTCTGTTATCTGGCCTGCGGCAGATGCGATCTCTTTTTTGAAATCCGGGTCTGCCCCTGGGATTATGCCGCTGCCTGTCTGATCTTGGAAGAAGCAGGTGGCGTTTTGCGGGGGGTTGGCGGCAAAATTTTGCATTTTGATATGACCGAGCCGCTGATTGGGGCCGGAAATCCCGAACATTATCCCGTTTTGCTGGAAACGGTGGAAAAATATCTGCCCGGGATGCCCCAATACGAAACCAAATAAAAAAGAAACCACACCCGCCAAAAGGGTGTGGTTTTTTGGTGCTTGTTTCTTTTTTAGGGAACAAGTACAGAAAACTCTATGCGCCACTTTATTGCAAGATCAAAGGGCTCAATGATAAACCTGTTCCTTTTTGCAGGCCAATTCTTCCAGATAATAGATGGCCTTTTCTATGTCCTTTCGAACAAAGCGGTTGTAATATTCTTCCATCGGATATTCGTTTGCTATATCAGCTGTAATTTCCCACCAATAGTCTCCGCCTCGACACAAGGAACCGATCCGTATTCCGCCAAAAGAATTTCCTGCCGTGTGCTTTAATGCTTCAAGCGTTAATTTTTCTTTGGCATATCCCTTCAGCTCATAAAGGGCAACACAACTGATATTGAAGGTGAAGGAAAAACTTTCAGAAGAATTGAACATCGATTTTTGCATTTCAACGGCGCAGCCGACCTTCCCTTCGGCAGTATAGCGGTAAAAAAACTTTCCTTTTCCGCTTCTTTTATATCCGTAAGAAGCCAGATCGTCATAAACTCTTGATAAAATGTATTCACAGATCGCTGCAGAATCCACAGCTTGTGTTTTTAATTCGTTTTCCGGCGTATCCATAAGCTTATTTTCTGCCATCGAAATCACCCTTTCATTTACCATTGTATCACACCGGTGCGACGGTTTCAACGATGCGATGTTTGCCCAAGAACATTAGCAATGCGGCATCATTTACCGAAAGCAAACATCATTAAAAAAGCACCTGCTTTCGCAAGTGCTTTTTTGTTGCGAAAGAGCGATCAAACGGTGTATAAGTGAGGGTAAAAACGACCAAAAGTAGTGTGCTTATCTATTCTACAAATTGGTATTTGTCGCTCTGAATTAGTCCTCCGTCAGTATTC
>JAFQMB010000058.1 GCA_017421095.1 Oscillospiraceae bacterium | reverse complement strand
GTCTTCCCTTTGCCGGCGGGCACCCCAGCGGCCGATGGAAGAAACGGTAACGCCTGTTTCTTCGGATTTTTTCTTCATCTCCGGCAGGCGGGATTCAAAGGCATCCAGATCGGCGCCCTCATTCATGGTGAATTCCACCGCTTCCAGACCAAGATTCTTGGCCCGGTCAAAGGATTCTTCAAAAGGGGGCAGAATGATTCCAAGTTTCATATGACATTCTCCTTCCGATTCGAAAGAGCAGGATTATTTGTTGAAATAAACCGGCTGACCTGTTTTGGCCGATTCATAAATGGCTTCCAGAATTTCGGTGACCACACAGGCCTGCTCGGCCAGAACGCAGGGATCTTTTTCCTGCAAAAGGGCATCGATCCATTGGCGCTGTTCCAAAACGGAAGGATCGGCGGTGGCGCCGTCAAAGTAATCCACGCCGGCAGCAGCAAATTCGGGGATTTCGGTGTATTTCTTGCCGAATTTCACCCCGTTGACCCGAACCCCGCCTTTGTGGGTGGTGGCCCCGGCCTTGACACCGCAAAGGGTGGTCTGGGCTTCGCCCTCATCTTCGGTGTTCAGCGCCCAGGAAGATTCCAGAATGATGGTGGCGCCGTTTTCCATCACAACAAAGCCAAAGGCCGAATCTTCCACCGTGAATTCTTCGGGATCCCAGTCACCCCAGGCGTTGCCGGTTTCTTTCTGGTCGGCCAGCTTGCGGAAGGTGGTGCCGACTGCATATTTGGGGCGATAGTTGTTCATCATCCAAAGGGTCATATCCAAAGCGTGGGTGCCGATGTCGATCAGCGGGCCGCCCCCTTGGTTATAGGCATCCAAAAAGACCCCCCAGGTGGGAACGGCTCTGCGACGGAGCGCGTGGGCCTTGGCAAAATAAATTTCGCCCAATTCATCGGCTTCGCAGGCTTTTTTCAGCCAGAGGGAAGAGCCAAGCTGTCTGTTCTGATAGCCGACGGTGAGTTTTTTGCCGTTTCTCTTTGCGGCTTCACACATGGCTCTTGCTTCTTCGCCGCAGATGGCCATAGGCTTTTCACACATCACGTGTTTTTTGGCATCCAGAGCAAAGATGCTGATTTCCGCGTGGGAGCGATTGGGGGTGCAGACATAGACGATATCCACTTCGGGATGGGAAGTGATCATCTCTTGATAATCGGTGTAAACTTTGGCGTCTGGGGTGCCGTATTCCTTTGCGGTTCGTTCTGCCCGTTCGGGGATAATATCGCAAAAGGCCACGCATTCCACCTCGGGAATATGTTTCAATGCGGGAAGATGCTTGTTGTTTGCGATGCCGCCGCAGCCCACGAAGGCCGCCTTCAAAATTGCCATGGTCACTCGCTCCTTTATTGATGAAAATTTTTGACGGACGAATGCCGTCTTTCCGCCTTTAGTTTATAATATCCGCCCATCAGATTGCAAGAGATATTTATGATGGACTATCAAATAAGCAAATATTGACAAAAAGAAAGAGGAAAACCCCACGCATAAGGAGCCAAAAATCTGCATCTTGGGGCAAAGACGGAGGCAAAACCACAAAGGCTTGGGGTTTTCTGTGGGTCGGCCTTGGCGGATTTGCTTGACAAAAAGGGCGGTTTTGTGGATAATAAACAGGTATGAAGGGAATATTTTAGCCATTTTTTTGTTGCCTTTTGCCCGAGGGGTAATTTGTTTGAAAAGGAGATTTCTTGTGGCCACCAAGAAAAAGGATTACAGCGAAGAGGATATTGTTTTATTGGAAGGGGCCGACCGGGTGCGGAAAAAACCGGCGGTCATTTTCGGTTCGGACGGTTTGGAAGGCTGCCAACACGCGGTGTTTGAGATCGTCTCCAACGCCATCGACGAAGCAAGAGCCGGCCACGGCAGACGGATCATTGTCACAAGAGGGGCGGATGATTCTGTCAGTGTCCAGGATTTCGGCCGCGGTCTGCCGGTGGATTATAACCCCAACTATCAGCGCTATAACTGGGAACTGCTCTTTTGTGAATTGTATGCCGGCGGCAAATATAACAACGAAGAAGCCGGCAATTATTCCTATTCTTTGGGAACAAACGGGCTGGGTCTTTGCGCCACCCAATATGCCAGCGAGTATATGGATGCCGAAATATACAACGGGGAATATCGTTACACCCTGCATTTTGAAAAGGGTGTGAACATGGGCGGGATGACAAAGGAACCCTGCAAAACAAGAAAAACCGGCTCAACTTTCCGTTGGCGGCCGGACAGAGAGGTCTTTACCGAGATCAGCATCCCCTTTGAATGGCTGGAAGATATGCTCCGCAGACAGGCCATTGTCAATGCCGGGGTGACCTTTGAGTTGCATTATGAGGGCAAAGACGGCATTAAGATCCACAAGGAATATGTTTATGAAAAGGGGCTTTCCGATTATCTGGAAGAGATCAAAGGGGAACGGGCACTGACCGAGGTTCAGACCTGGGCCTGCGAGCGCACCGGCCGGGACAGGGAAGACCGGGCCGATTATAAAGTAGTAATGGAAATGGCCCTTTGTTTCACCAAGGATAAAAGTTTGCAGGAGTTTTATCACAACTCCAGTTTTCTGGAACACGGCGGCAGCCCGGAAAAGGCGGTCAGACTGGCCTTCACCGGCCAGATCGACGCTTATATGAAGCAGTCGGGCAAATATTTGAAGGCGGAAAAGAGCATCAAGTTTGAAGACATTCAGGATTGTCTGATCTTTGTTTCTTCCACCTTCTCCAACCAGGCCTCTTTTGAAAACCAGACCAAAAAGAGTGTGCAGAACAAGTTCATCCAAACGGCCATGACCGACTATCTCAAGCATCAGATCGAGATTTGGTTCACCGAAAAGCCGGAGGATGCCCAGGCCATCTGCGATCAGATTTTGATCAACAAACGAAGCAGAGAAAGCGCCGAGAAAACCAGAGTTGCCACCAAGGGCAAACTCACCGAAAAGATCGATATCGCCAACCGGGTAGAAAAGTTCATCGACTGCCGCAGCAAGGATAAATCCCAACGGGAGATCTTTATTGTGGAAGGTGACTCGGCGATGGGCGCCTGCAAACAGGCGAGAGATGCCGAATTCCAGGCCATCATTCCCGTTCGGGGGAAAATCCTCAACTGCCTCAAGGCAGGATACGACAAGATCTTCGGCAGCAAGATTATCACCAATGTCATCAAGGTGTTGGGCTGCGGGGTGGAAGTTTCCTCCCGGGCAAACAAGGAATTGAGCAGCTTTAATCTGGACAACCTGCGTTGGTCCAAGATCATCATCTGCACCGACGCCGATGAAGACGGTTATCAGATCCGCACCCTGATTCTCACCATGCTTTACCGTTTGACCCCCACCCTCATCGAACAGGGATATGTTTATATTGCAGAATCCCCCCTTTATGAGATTACAAGCAAAGATGAAACCTATTTTGCCTATAACGAACAGGAAAAGGCAAATATTCTGGCCTCGCTGGAAGGAAAAAAAGTGAGTATCCAGCGAAGCAAGGGTCTTGGTGAAAACGAACCGCCTATGATGCGGCTGACCACCATGGATCCCGCCACCAGACGGCTGATCCGTGTCTGCCCCGAAGAGGCGGAGAAAACAGCGGCCATCTTTGATATCTTTTTGGGCGATAATTTGGAAGGCAGAAAAAATTTCATTTCGGAACACGGCGCCAAATATCTGGATGCCGCTGACCTTTCCTGAACAGGAATAACAGGAGGATTGTTTCGTGGCAAAGAAGAAACAGACGAAAAATTCAGCCTACACGCCGGGCTATTATGATCCGGAAAAGGTGCATCTGCCGGGGGCAGGAGTGTTGGTGGAACAGCCCATCACCCAAACCCTGGAAACAAATTATATGCCCTATGCCATGAGCGTGATCGTTTCCCGTGCCATTCCGGAGATTGACGGCTTCAAACCCTCGCACCGAAAGATTCTTTACACAATGTATAAAATCGGGCTTCTCAACGGAGGGTTGAAAAAATCCGCCGATGTGGTGGGCCGGGTGATGGAACTCAACCCCCACGGGGATGCCGCCATTTATGAAACCATGGTGCGGATGAGCCGGGGCAACGAAACCCTGCTGCATCCTTTTGTGGAATCCAAGGGCAACTTCGGTAAAGCCTATTCCCGGGATATGGCCTATGCCGCCAGCCGATACACCGAGGTGAAACTGGCCCCCATCTGCGCCCATCTCTTCAAGGATATTGATAAGGATGCGGTGG
This sequence comes from Oscillospiraceae bacterium, assembly GCA_017421095.1. Lineage (GTDB taxonomy): Bacteria > Bacillota > Clostridia > Oscillospirales > Ruminococcaceae > RGIG1943. The sequence goes on along the minus strand of JAFQMB010000058.1, from coordinate 2,603 downwards.
ATTTTGTTCCCAACTATTCGGGCAGCACCACCGAACCGGTTCTGCTGCCGGCCCGTTTCCCCACCGTTTTGGTCAATGCCAATCTGGGGGTTGCGGTGGGCATGGCAACCAACATCCGCCCCTTTAATCTGGAAGAGGTTTGTAAGGCCACCATCGGTCTTTTGCGCAACGAAAATTATGACCCTCTTCGGGTGATGAAAGCCCCCGATTTTCCGGGAGGCGGCTATCTTTTGTATGACGAGGCGGCCATGCGGCAGATTTTGAAAACCGGCCGCGGCAGTTTCAAGGTGCGAAGCAAATATGTTTATGATAGGGAATCGGGCTGCATCGAGGTGACCGAGATTCCTGCCACCACAAGCATCGAGGCCATCATCGATAAGATCGCCGAACTGGTGAAACTGGGCAAGATCACCGAACTCAAAGATATGCGGGACGAATCGGACATCACCGGTTTGAAGATTGCTTTGGAACTCAAACGGGGAATCGATCCCGACAAACTGATGCGCAAGCTTTTCAAAATGACCCCGCTGGAAGATTCCTTCGGCTGCAACTTCAATCTGCTCATCGGCGGCAGCCCCATGGTGTTGGGGGTCAAAGAGATCCTGCAGGAATGGATCGCCTGGCGAACCGAATGTGTCCGCCGTCGGATTTATTTCGATCTGGGCAAGATGAAAGATAAACTGCATCTGTTGGAAGGTCTTTCCCGGATTTTGCTGGATATCGACAAGGCCATCCGCATTGTCAGGGAAACCGAAGAAGAGGAACTGGTGGTTCCCAATTTGATGATCGGTTTTGGCATCGATCAGGTTCAGGCCGAATATGTGGCCGAGATCAAACTGCGCCATCTCAACAGAGAATATATCCTCAACCGCACCTCCGAACTTTCCGATTTGCGGGAAAAAATCCGTGACACCGAAGATCTGTTGGCCAGCCCCCAGCGGTTGGCAGGGGTTTTGATCGAGGAACTGGAAGAGGTCATCCGCACCTCTGCCCAGCCCCGCCGCACGATCCTTTTATATGACACCGAAATGCAGGAGGAAGAGGAGGAAGAGGAAGAGGTAAACGAAGATGCCATGAACTTCTTCTTCACCAAAGAGGGCTATTTCAAAAAGATCACCCCCCAATCCTGGCGAATGGGCAACAACCACAAGCTGAAGGAAGAGGATAAGGTGGTCTGGCATTTCGAGGGAACAAACGCCCACGATCTTCTTTTCTTCACCGACAAAGGCAATGTTTACAAAGCAAAGGCCAAGGATTTTGATGAAACCAAGGCCAGTGTTTTGGGGGATTATATTCCTGCCAAACTGGGCTTTGAAGCAGGGGAAAAGGCTGTCTTTGCCGCCGCAACAAGAGATTATCAGGGCTTTGTCCTCTTCTTCTTTGCCAATGGCAAGGTGGCAAGAACGCCCCTTTCGGCCTTTGAAACCAAAACCAACCGCAAAAAACTGGGCAATGCCAGCAGCACCAAGTCGGAACTGATCGACGGGTTCTTGTCGGTGGAAGAGAGGGAATTTTCCATCGTTTCCAATGCGGGAAGACTGCTGATTGTTCATTCCACTGCCATTTCCGAAAAGAGCACCAAGGGCAGTCAGGGTGTTTCTGTGATGAGTTTGAAGAAAGGGCAGTCGGTGGTTTCCGCCGCCCCCTTTGCAGAGGGCGAGATCGAGGCTTCTCACCGTCACCGCACCAAAACCCTTCCTGCCGCCGGAAAGGTTCCCACCTATTCCGCTTCCCAGATTACGCTCGACGCAGAGTAAAAATAGATCTTTATTATACAGAGAGTATCGAAAAAGATGCTCTCTGTTTTCTTTTTTGGGGAAAAGGCCTGCGTTTTCATGAGAGAGAGCCCTCTTCGTTACGCTTCGCGTGCTGCTCCTTCCGCCCTTTCCGTCACCTTCGGTGCCACGCCTTCGAAGAAGGAGATGCTCTCCCGCGGGGAGAGGTTTATATTTAAGATTCCGGAAAAGACGCCCTCCCAAAGGGAGCGGGCGGCCAAGGTCGAGTGAGGGCGTCCTCTCCGCTATGCTTTGCATTTCACCCCAACCTCGAAGGGGAGGAAGGATGAATGTCCTCTTTCGCCCAAAGAAAAAAGCTGCGCATCTGACGATACACAGCTTTTGATGGTGTTATTTTAGGTAAGACCAAAGATTTACATCCCGTTTTCTTTTCGGAATTCATCCAGCAATCGGGTGATTTCCTTATAGGTTTTGTTGGCTTTTTCGGCTTTGGTGTTATATTCCTCTGCCTTGGAATAGGCCAAAGAGAGGTTGTTTGCTTCCAAAGCCAAATAATAATCATTCAGAATCACAGCCAGTTCCTCACACTGTTTGTCATAGGATTCGAAGAAATCGGCAACCATTTTAAGGCTTGCCACGCCCTTTTTTGCTTTGGCCAGATCCGCTTCGGCCTTTTTGGCATCTGCCTGCAGTTTGGCAACCTCTTTTTTCTTTGCTTCAATATCTCCGGCGATCTTATCGTATTCCGTTTGCAGCTTGGTGTGATCTTTCTGCAGTTTGGTGTGATCGGAAGTCAGGGTATCAAAATCCGTCTGCAAAGCGCTCAGATTCGATTTAGATTCCTCCAACTCCTCCGAAAGAAAAGAG
>JAFQMB010000057.1 GCA_017421095.1 Oscillospiraceae bacterium | reverse complement strand
TTTTGCACGCTCTCTTTATATTTTGCCTCTCCGGTCAGGGCATAAACCCCGCTGATACCGCAGGCAAGCCAAAAGAGGAAACAGGGCCCCTCATAAAGAGATTGGGTCACGCCCCCGTCATTTCGGTAATAAAAGCCTTCGGGGGTTTGAATAGAAACCCAATAATCGGCCAAATCGATTGCGGCTTGGCGGAAACGATCTTCCCCGGTTTTTTCATAAAGATCCAACAGGGCGATCAAAACTTTGCCGTTGTCGTTTTGGAACCGGGCGGAGCCAGAAAGTCCCCCAAGGGGCTCTCCGTCCACCAGATAAAAGGGAAAAGAGCCGAACCAACGACTTTCTTTGTCGGTATCTCTGGTGGAAAGCAGCCAGGAAACGATGTTTTCATAAATATCCTTTTGGTCTGCCCGATTCCGTCTGTATAACACCCGGGCGATCTCGGCGTTGCAATCGGGTCTGGTCCAAGCGACCCGTCTGCCGATGTCGATGCGCAGCCGTTCATAAACCCCAACGCTGCCACGGCCAAAACTGAGCATTTGATTTTCGATCCACAAAAGGCAGGCATCAACCCCTGCCAAAAGCGCTTCCTTTGTCGGTCTTCCCATTTTTGCTCCCCCTTTTTTCCAAACTTTGCCTGTATTATAACATCATATAAATTTTCAGGTCAAGAAAAAATCCCTCGAAGCCTTTTTGGGCAACGGGGAATTTTATATTTTCAGGAAAAGTGGGCGCCAAGCGCCTCCATCCTTGCCCGAACCTCTTTGCCATCCAGTTCGCCGGGCAGGATCTTTTGCTGCAGACAAAGAGCGGCAGCGATGCCGGCAGCCTCACCCGTTGCCCGACAGGTGTGCTGCACCCGCAGACTGCTTTGAACCAAAAATTCCGCCCCAAGGCATCTTCCGGCCACCAAAAGATTGTCAATCCCCTTCACCACAAGGGATCGGTATGGAATTTCATACCAGTTTTTTCCGTCTTTTGGGGGAGCGATGGTTTTTAGATCAAAACAAAGGGCCCTGCCGTGAATATCAACCGGATAATTGGATTGACAGACGCCGTCTGCAAACTTTCGTTTTTCCAAAAGATCCTTGGCGGTGAGAAGATATCGGGTTTGAATGTTGCGGCTTTCCCGCACCCCGACCATGGGCGCCACCGAAGAGAGATAGGCCTTTTCAAACCCCTTGAAATAACGGCGATAAAAGCGCATCTGCCGCAAAATGGCCTGTTTGCCTTTGCATTGGATGCGGCTGAGCTGATACGGGTCTGTTCCGTCGCAGTCTTCGAAAAATTCCGGGTTGTTAAAAGCAAGGGTGTCTTCTCTTCCGGCAACGGGGAAGAGCTGCCAATAAATGCGGTCATCCTCGGTGAGATCCCCTGCCCGGATGGCCTTGTCAAAAAGATCGAAAAAGACCTGATCTTCTTTGTTTGTCACCGCGGCATAAATGTTGCCGTCCCAATAGCCGCCGTCGGCTGTCTTTCCGGTGCGCTTTGATTCTTCCAAAATGAAGTTGCCGAAAACCTCTTTATCCACTCCGCCAACCAAATAGCGCAGAGAAACAGGCTGGTTCTTTCCGGTTTCGGGATTTCCTTTCTGGAATGCGGCCCCGGCAAAAACCGAAAGATCGCCATCCCCGGTGCAGTCGGCAAAGAGTTTCCCTTCGATGCGGGAAAGCCCTGCTTTGTTGGCTACCACCGCGCTCTGCAGCAAACCGTCTTTGCAGACCGCATCCGCCAAAAAGGTGTGATACAAAATCCGCACCCCGGCCGAAAGACACATCTCTTCCAAAATGAAAGCCAGCAAAAGGGGGTCAAAGTTCAGGCCGTCCCGGGAGCAGCCACCTTCTTTTTTCAGCCGGTCCAACAGCTTTTTTGCCAGATAGGAACACTGGGGATTTTCCTCCATATGATTGTGCATAATGGGCAAAACAAGCGCGTTGGTTGCACTGCCTCCAAGCGAGCCGAATTGCTCCACGAGAAGCACATCTGCCCCTGCCTCGGCCGCCGCAAGGGCGCAAAAAGCACCGGCAGTGCCGCCGCCGCAGACAACAAGATCCGCCCGATCCAAAAGGGGAAGGGTTTGCCCGACCATTTTGCATTCCTCCTTTTTTGAGAAAAAGACCCGCCGCAAAGAGGCGGCGGGTCGCATTTGATTTTTTCGTATCCAAAAAGATTTGGGTGTCAATCTCTGGCCTTGGTGGCGTTTTCCACCAAAATCTTGGAAAGGAATTCTTCCACCGTCATGCTGCCCAGATCGCCCTTGCGACCGCGGACGCTGATGGTGCCGGTTTCGGCTTCCTTTTCGCCCACAATGATCATATAGGGGATCTTCTGCAGCTGGGCTTCTCTGATCTTGAAGCCGATCTTTTCGTTTCTGGTGTCCACCTCGGCTCTGAAACCGGCGTCGGTCAGTTTGGAACAGGTTTCCTTGGCGAAATCCATATATTTTTCCGAAATGGGCAGAACCCGCAACTGAACAGGAGCCAGCCAGAGAGGGAAGGCGCCTGCATATTTTTCGATCAGCAGGGCAAGGGTTCTTTCATAGCAGCCAAGAGAGGTGCGGTGAATAATATAGGGGTTTTTCTTGCTGCCGTCGGCATCGGTATATTCCATCCCGAACTTTTCGGCCAACATCTGGTCGATCTGCAGAGTGATGAGGGTGTCTTCCTTGCCGTGAACATTCTTGATCTGAATATCCAGTTTGGGGCCATAGAAGGCGGCTTCGCCGACGCCGATCACATAAGGAATCTGCAAATTGTCCAAAATCTCTTTCATCACACCCTGTGCTTCGTCCCACTGTTCGGTGGTGCCGATATATTTTTCTCTGTTGTCGGGATCCCACTGAGAGAAGCGATAGGAAACATCTTCATAAAGACCCAGGGTTTTGAGCATAAAGATGGCCAGCTCCAAACAGCCTTTGAATTCATCCGCCAACTGCTCGGGGGTACACATCAGATGTCCTTCGGAAATGGTGAACTGACGAACCCGGATCAGACCGTGCATTTCGCCGCTGGCCTCGTTGCGGAAGAGGGTGGAGGTTTCGTTATAGCGCAGGGGCAGGTCGCGATAGGATCTGGCCCGGTTGAGATAGGCCTGATACTGGAAGGGGCAGGTCATAGGCCGCAGGGCAAAGACCTCGTCATCCTTTTCGGGATCGCCGAGAATAAACATCCCGTCCTGATAATGATCCCAATGGCCGGAAAGTTTATAAAGGTCGCTTTTGGCCATATAAGGGGTCTTGGTCAAAAGCCAGCCCCGCTTTTGTTCCTCATCTTCCACAAACCGTTGCAAAAGCTGAATCATTCTGGCGCCCTTGGGAAGCAAAATGGGTAATCCCTGGCCGATCAGTTCGCTGGTGGTGAAGAGTTCCATTTCCCGGCCCAGTTTGTTGTGGTCCCGTTTCTTGGCCTCTTCCAAACGGACAAGATGCTCTTCCAGCAGACTGGCCTTGGGGAAGGAAACGCCATAAACCCGGGAAAGCTGAGGGTTCTTGGCATCCCCGCGCCAATAGGCACCGGTGCAGGCGGTCAGTTTGATGGCTTTGATGGCGGCGGTGCTCATCATATGGGGGCCGGCACAGAGATCTTCAAAATCCCCCTGGGTATAGAAGGTGATGTTTTCGCCCTTGTCGGCATGCTCTTTGGCCAGTTCCACCTTGAAAGGCTCTTCTTTTGCTTCCAGATGGGCAACGGCTTCCTGAGGGGTTCTGGAAAGGCGGCTGATGGCCAGATCAGACTTGGCCAGTTTCTTCATCTCGGCCTCGATGGCAGAAAGATCTTCCATGGTGAAGGGAGTCTCCACCTGGAAATCATAATAAAATCCGTTTTCGATGGCAGGGCCGATAGCAAGTTTCGCCTGGGGATAAAGATGCTTCACCGCTTGCGCGAGCAGGTGAGAGGTGGTGTGCCAGAAGGTCTGTTTGCCCTCTTCGGAATCGAAGGTGCAGATTTCCAGCGTATCCCCATCCGAAAGGGTGTCTCTCAGGTCGGCGGTTTTACCGTTGATCTTGGCGCAAAGGGCGTTGCGGTAAAGCCCCATGCTGATGGCTTTTGCAGCATCTGCGGCGGTGGCATTTTCTTCCAGCGTCAAAAGGCTGCCGTCTTTGAGTTTGATATCCATATTTCCTTTCTCCTTTTCTGCCGAAAAACGCCCTCGGCAGGCAAAAATCACGGTGGGAAAATAAAAAAAGATGCATCATCCCACACAAAAAATGGGATGAAGCATCTGCTCCACGGTTCCACCCAAATTGACAGAAAAGTTTGCTTTTCTGCCCCCTTGTTTCCCTTTTTGATATCGGCTTCGGGTTGCCGGCGAAGAATAAAAGTCGGGGTGGTGCGAAATGGGGTCTGACATGCCGCTTTCAGCAGTTGCGGCACTCTCTTTGGAACAGACGATCCCTTCTTGTTCCCGTTCGCGGTGACCTTATGCTATCACGCGGCGGCGGATTTGTCAAGAGAAAGCGTGCCCGATGGAGCAAAAAAATCCTCCCTCGCACCAAAAGGCAGAGGGAGGATGAAAGGGGCATCAACGATCAAAGAATCTGTTTACTCGGCAGTTTCTTCATCCTGCTTTTTGCGCAGCATGATGTTGACCAGGATGCCGAGGATCAAAGCGCAGGCGATGGCAGTCAGGGTGACCTTGCCAATGGCCATTGCGGTGCCGCCGATACCGGTGATGAGGATCACAGCGGTGACAAACAGGTTCTTGTTCTGGTTGAGATCCACCTTCTGGATCATCTTCAGACCGGAAACGGCGATGAAGCCATAAAGGGTGATGCAGACACCGCCCATCACACAACCGGGAATGGAATCCAAAAAGGCGACGAAGGGAGAAACGAAAGCGATCAGAACAGCCAAAATGGCGGTGGTGATGGTGGTGGCAACAGAGGCGTTGCGGGTGATGGCAACACAGCCCACAGACTCACCGTAGGTGGTGTTGGGGCAGCCGCCGAAGAAGGCACCGACCATAGAGCCGACACCGTCACCCAGCAGGGTGCGATGGAGACCGGGTTCTTCCAGAAGATCGGATTCGATGATGGAAGAAAGGTTCTTATGGTCGGCGATGTGCTCGGCAAAGACCACGAAGGCAACGGGGATATAGGCAACAGCCACGGTGGCCAGATAGGTAGCGTCAATTTCCTTCACGCCTTCAATAGCGGCCAGGAAAGAGAATTCGGGCACAGACAGGAAGGTCTTGATGCCCACACCGTCGGAAACCAAAGCCTGGAAGGGAGCAAAGTCAATGATCTTGAGAGCATCGTTACCGGTTGCAACGCCGATCAGGGTGAAAACAAGACCCACGGCATAGCCGGCCACGATACCGATGATGAAGGGGATGAGTTTGGTCATCTTTTTGCCATAGGTGGAGCAGAGCACCACAACGGCCAGCGTGACCATGGCGCAGATGAAGGAAACCCAAAGATTGGTGCTCATAATGAAAGAGCCGTTGGCATCCTGAGGGCCATAGGAGAAAACGTCCTTCACAGCGGCACCGGCCAAAGAAAGACCGATCAGTGCCACGGTGGGGCCGATGACCACGGGAGGCATCAGTTTGTTGATCCATTTGACACCGGCAAATTTGACGATGATGGCGATGACCACATACACCAGACCGGCAAAAGCGGCACCGATGATGAGGCCGAGATAGCCAACCTGAGCAGAAACAGCGCCTGCGAAGGCGGCAACCATAGAGCCGATGAAAGCAAAGGAAGAGCCCAGGAACACAGGGCTGCGGAATTTGGTGAAGAGCTGATAAACGATGGTGCCGACACCTGCACCAAACAAGGCGGCAGAGGCGCTCATTCCGTTGCCGACGATGGCAGGAACGGCGATGGTGGCGGCCATGATTGCCAGAAGCTGCTGAATGGCAAACACGATGAGCTGGCCGAATTTGGGCTTGTCCTGGACGTTATAGACCATTTTCATAGATTCTTTCCCTCCGATTTTGGATTGATCGGCGCACCGCCGCACCCGTTTGGGCAGAAAAAATGCCCTGCCGTAATCAGATGTAACAGCAAGGGGGCGGGGTTCACACTGCATTTATCTTATCACGAAGCGAAAAAAATGTAAAGAAAAAGTGGCAAAATTATGTCGTTTTTTTGAGAAATCCCCCTCAGATGGGAAAAGAGTGTCGGAATATGGAATTTTGTATCTTTTTTTACAAAAGCCCTTTTGTCGAAGCAACCATAATCCTGGCGACAAGAAAAAAGAGTCCTGTTTTTTTGGATAGATTGCCGGATGCTTTTTTCGGGAAAGAGAGAAAATCGGATTTTGTCTTCGTCGGGAAAAGAGAGGAAAAGAAAAGGAAGGAGCAAATGGCGTCGAAAAGAGAGAAAATCAGGGGGAAATACGATTTTTGTTTGATATTACAAAGAAAATCCGTCGCCTTGCCCGCCAAAGGCGCATATGATAGAATCGGGCCGGACCTCGGCGGAAAAAGAGAGGAAATCAGACTTTCAGAGGAAAGAGCGATCGGGATAAAAGCCGAGATTTGAAAGGAGAAAGAGAAAAATGGCAGAGAAGAGTATGACGGTTTTATTGACAGAGGAGGGCGGCGAAACGATTGCAGGACTGCAATCTGCCCTGCGCAGACAATCCATTACCCCGGTGTCGGTGCCGCGAAACGGAAAAAGCCTGATGACACAGATTCGGCAACAGCAACCGGATGGGGTGGTGTTACATGCCTTTATGCCCGAGATGGATGCCATCAGCGTGATGGAACTCTGTAAACGGGAGATGAGCAGACCGCCGGTCTTTTTGGTGATCGGGATGGCCGGGGCGGCAGGGTTGGAAAAGCAGATGATGGCCGCCGGCGCCGACTATTATGTGATGCTTCCGGCAGACCCGGAGCAGCTGGCCCTTCGGATTCGGGCGCTGATTGGCAGAGAACAGACGGCCCTTCCCGGCGAGAGGAAAGAGGGGAGCGATCCGGAACTGGTGGTGACCGATCTGATGCATCAACTGGGCGTTCCGGCACACATCAAAGGCTATTCTTACATCCGAAGCGGCATTTTATTATCGGTGGAGGATCGGGAGATGGTGGGCGCTGTGACCAAACAGCTTTATCCTGCCATCGCCAAGGCCTATCGCACCACCCCATCCAGAGTGGAACGGGCCATCAGACACGCCATTGAAGTTGCCTGGGAACGGGGAGATATTGACACCCTGAACAGCGTTTTCGGGTATACCATCAACAGCGGCCGCGGCAAGCCCACCAACTCGGAGTTCATCGCCATGGTGGCAGATAAAATTCGCCTGCAGCAAAAGCGTGCCCGCATCGGATAAACAGTGGAGAAACACCCTCGTTTCGAGGGTGTTTTTTAATGCCCCTTTTCACCACTTTGCGTCATTTTGCACTACCTCTCCCCACTCTGCTCCCTCCGGCATTTGCTTTGCAAATACCACCCCCCTCAAAGAGGGAGGCTTTTACTGCAAGATCCCAAGAAAAGGCTCCCTCTGGGAGAGCTCCCGACAGGGTCGGGTGAGAGGGCACTCTCAAAGAGGGAGGCTGTCAATCAAATGATACACCTGTTGATAATTTAACTTTTTCTCCGGTAGGTTAAAATAACCGCGGAGGTGAGTTGTATGAACCAAGATGTGTGTGATACCTGTGTCTATTATCGGCGACATTATGTGTTTGATCAGCGGCATCTTTTCCGGGTGTATTGTGGACACTGCACTTTTTTGAAGGCAAAAGCAAGAAAGCCGGATGCAAAGAGTTGCGAAAATTATATTCCGTCTGATCCCGGTGAAACGGCCTTTGTCAGAAAGGAATATTTGAGCAAGGTGTTGCTGGAGTATGTGTTGGGTTTGGAGTTGCTGCCGGAAATTCATAATTTGGAAGAGAAAACAGATTGCAAAAAGAAATAGGAAATTGTGCTATTCGTCTCGGCAACAATAACCCCCATTCACCAAACGGTGAATGGGGGTGTTTTCAAATAAAATCGGGGATTTGGTTTGGAACGGCCTCGGGGAAGGAGACCACATGGGCGCTGACTTCGGAAGCAAAATCCATAGCGTCGGGGATGGATGCGCCGGCAAAAAGGCGGGTGAGAAAGGAGGCGCTGTAACTGTCGCCGGCCCCGACGGTAGAAACCAGCCGGGCAGGGATTGCCTTTGCGGTGAAAAATTGCCCGTTGACAGCATCAAAGGCCGCGGATCCTTCGGCCCCAAGGGTGAGCAGCAGCAGTTTCAGTCGGGGGAATTTTTCCTGCAACTGTGTGAGCAGAGCCTCAATCCCCTTTGTCTGTTCCAAAGAAAAAAGATCTGCCAAAACCTCTGCCTCTTCCCGGTTGATTTTCAATATGGTGGCCTGTTTCAATGCAAAACAAACGGCTTCTTCGGAATCAAACGGCGGCCGCAGATTGAGATCCACAAAAACCTCCTGACAGACGCAAAGATCCAACAGTTTCTTCAAGGTACGGCGGTTGTCCTCCTCTCGCAGCGCCAGCGTGCCAAAGGAAAGCAGATCAAACCGCGCATCCCGATCAAACGTAGGCAAAGGGATGTGATCGTAGGCCACATGCTCGGCCAGATCATAGGAAGGCAGGGCGTTTTCATCCAGGGTGATTTGGCAATAGCCGGTGGGGAAGTCGGGAACCGTCTGTATAAAATCGGTGCGGACGCCAAAGGCTTTGGCCCCGCGGATAGCCTCCCGGCCGGCCTTGTCTTTTCCCACGGCAGAAAGCAAAAAGGCCTCTGCTCCACAGCGCACCGCATGGGCCGCCAGATTCAAAGGCGCCCCGCCGAGAAAACGCTTGTCGGGATAACAGTCAAACAAAATTTCACCGAAGGCTAACAGCCGCATAGGGTTTGCTCCTTTGAGATTTATCTTTGTATGATCTCTTCGATACTGCCTTGGCCGACCAGAACGGCATCGCCGTCGGTTTCAATTTCACTCAAAACCAATTTGCCGATGCTGCCGCAATTTTCAATCAGGGGCATAGGTTCATCGGTTTGGCAGGATTGTTCACAATGGGAAAGGGAAAGTCTGCCGACGGAGCTGTTTTCCATAATTTTGATGGTGGGCATGGCCAGGTGGGTTTCATTCCGATAAAGATGGGAAACCGAAAGAGATTTCAAATCCAAATTACTGCCGATGGAGATCAGCGGTTCATAATTCCCGGGCACATCCACCGTGCCGGGACAGAGAGAGGCATAAACATGGTCGATGGAAATATTTTCAAAACCCGAGCGGCTTTCAGATTCATAATACTTGCTGATGCAGATGCAATAGACATAAAAACTGCCGAAAATATTGGTGATATGAATGTTTTTCAGCTTGTTTTCTACCGAAAGCATCCGCACGGCGCTGTGGGCATTGTCTGCAAAGATGCCGTCAACCAGAATATTTTCAATGGGACCGAAATGGAGATCGTCGGTGGTGAGGGCAACGGTATCGTCGTGGCAGGTGCCCTTCAGATTGCGGATGACGCCGTTTTTACAATGGCCTTCAATGTGAACACCATCCAAATTCCAAAGTTTGGGGCTTCCCTCCGTGTAATCAAAATAAATGTCTTCGATGGTAAAATCTTCAATATAAGAGAAATCTGACCCGAAATTCACCGGGTTGCAGATGGTCAGTCCACCGAAATAAAAGTCACGGATACAGAGAAATTCAAAACACATTCCGGTGTAAACCGGATAAGGCTCGCGGCCCATTCTTTTTTCCTTTGTCATCACCTGCAAAAAGGTGAGCCCTGTTTCGGGGTCGGGCCAGTGTTGAGGATTGGGATTTTGATGGCTGTGATTCATATCCCAGATACCGCCCACAACCCGCACATGCTCGTTCCAATTTTCGGGATCGGCATTTTTCAGCATGGCGCAGTTGGCCTGATCGGTCAGGCAGATTCTGGTGAAGCGGTCAAGCCGCAGTTCCTGGTTGGAATGAATGTAAATGGTTCCGCTGATGGTATACTGTTTCTTGGCAGGTGGAAGATAAACAAGGCTTTCTCCTGAGTCCAGCATCTCTTGAATCGCAGGCAGATCATCATGGATTCCGTCGCCGTAAAGGGTGTGTTTCATTTGATCTCGCTCCTTGCCGTTTGATTTTTTGACCGGTTGTCCTGCTATCCCAAACATACTGCGAGAGAAGAAAAATGTCAATCGGATCTGCAGAAATTCGCCGTTTTGTTCTGTTAAAATCACAAAAATTGATAACACAAAAAAAGAAGTTGATGGGCCTCTTCCGTTTGCCACTTTCTTTCCCTATATAAAACAACCCCCATTCACCAAAAGGCGAATGGGGGAGGCCTTTATTTCTCGTCTGTTCTGCCCAGAAGATAGTCTGTGGAGGTTTGGTAAAAATCTGCAAGCCGAATTAAAATTGCGGTGGGAATATCGTTTTCGCCGGTTTCGTATTTGGAATAACCGGTTTGGGACATCCCGAGCATCTGTGCAATTTGCTTTTGTGTCAGATCTCGATCCTCTCTGAGATCGCGGAAGCGTTTATACATATCATCACCTCGTAAACAGTTTACAACAACCTGAAACAGGTTAAAGTAACTTCGGGAGTGAATTGGGGGATGAATTTTGATGCAGGCGAGGGGTTTTAATCGGCAAATGTCACCGATTTTGCCCACGCTTTCATTTGCGCTGCATACAGATCCATGTTTTCGCTTAATGTTGTGAACTGGATCAACCAAAACGCATCGTCGGTTTTATATACACAGGAAAAATAATGATAGGTATCTTTGGTTTCGGGGTTTGTGAACTCATATTCAAAATAAGTCAGTCCATCGGCGGTTTTGGTTGCGGCGCCGCTCAATTTGTTGGCCTGGATGACCGCATCGGCATATTCTTTTAAGGTATAGTCCTCAAACCCTTCTGCCAGGGAGAACGACTCTTTTAAGGCGAACACCGCAACGTTTCTCGAATCGTATGTAACGGTGTAATTTTTAATATCGGTTTCTCTGAACTCGTCTGTCAGGGTGATGGACATCCCGTCCGAAGAAAAGGTTTTTGCTTCGGGTGTTTTGTCCGAAAACGCACCGGAGCCGATCAAATAACCGAAAACAAGGCCCACGACAGCAGCAACCGCCAACACGATCAAGCCTTTCTTTTTGCTTCTTTTGCGGTTGGCCAAAACATCTTCGGTTTCGTTGTTGTCAAAGTAAAATGCATTTCCGGTGGCAGGATTGAATCTGTTTTTGCCGGAAAGGAAGAGATCTTCCTGCCCGTCAGAGAGCTGATAATATTCGTTGCAAAACCCTTTGCTTAATTTGTCTGCAATGACAAACACCTTTACCGCCTGTTCTTCGATTTGAAAGGTTTTTTCTTCCCCGTTTTTCAAATCACCGATTTTCCGGCAAGGGGTGTTGTTGATCAGAAGCTCGTTGGATGTGGGATCTTCTATATAGATTTTCATTTTCCCAAGACAGCCGACAAAACTTTTCGTTCTTTTAATTGTTAAGTTCCGCATATGATCAACCTCCTTTTGGAAGTATTTTAACATATCGCGGTATTTGATTCAATATGCCTTACTCAATTCTGTTCCAAAGAAAACGGCGGAGACAGGGCTTGAGAACCTTGTGTTTTGCGCCAAAGAAATAAAAAGGTTTTGGCCTATTGCACGCAAAACTTTAGCAAAACCTGCGGCTTTGCGAGGCTTGGCGCGGGGGCTGTAACAAGAAAAACCTCCAACACCGAAAGGTGTCAGAGGTTTTTTGTGTTGTCTTGACAAAATAGATGCCATATGTTTATTCGAATCGTTTAACAAAGTCATAAATCATTTGGCCGAATACACTTTCTCCGTCATTATCGATCTTTCCGCAGTATTCGCAGTGCTTGCCGTGCATAACAATATGATCAAAGTTCTGATATCCAAAATGGGAAAGAGTGGATAACATCAACATCGTTTGTTCATAACGGTTTTTCATGTCGTTATCAGATACCACGAAGCGCATTGGCGGGTATTCCTTCTCCAATCCAACGTAGTAAAGCGGAGCTGTTTCATCAACAATGATGCGACGGGGATCAATGTCGGCATATTTAAGCACGTTGAAATGCGCGGTCGGCTGACCTGCATCGTGAAAATATCCCGCTACTTTCGAATTGTCAAGTCCTACCCTCTCAAGATAGCGTTTATCAAAGCAAAGCATCATAGAAAGATATCCGCCCGCAGAGCTTCCGCCAATGTAAAGCCTTTCGCCACCAAGTTCTTTACGCATATACTCGTTGGTCCAAGCGACCGCCTGTGCCGCATCGCAAATGAAATCCGGATATTCTGCGTCGGGATACATTCGGTAGTTTGCCGACGCAATGGCAATACCGCGGGACGTAAGGTATGGAGCAAAAACACCTGCGGAATTCTTATTTCCACCCACTAATCCTCCGCCGTGAAAATACACGAACATTGAAGATGCTGCACCATCGGGCAAATATAAGTCAATCTTCTGTACGGAGTCAAGATTTCCATATGAAATATTTTCTATTGTTTTCATAACTTTGCCACCTTTCGCTTTGTTATATCAATTATACCATAAAACCTATTACTTTTCAACACAAAATAAAAAATGCTTTTCGAACAAAGCGCCAAAGGCGCGGGAGAAAGGCTACCTTTTCTTTTCTCTCTTCTCTCTTATCTCTTGTCTGG
>JAFQMB010000056.1 GCA_017421095.1 Oscillospiraceae bacterium | reverse complement strand
TCGGTCCAGTTGGCATCGGTGGCCATATCATAAACCACATCACCCAGTTCGTTCTTGATGACGACATCAGCCATAGAAATGGTGCCGTTCATATAATACAGATAAATGCCGCGATAGGCACAAGCGGTATCAAAACTGCCCTCAAAGGGAAGCCAAACACCGGCTTCGTTATCCTGGACGGCGTTGCCGAACACAACGGCAGAACCGTCATCGCGACCTTCAAAGTCACTCAAATCCTCAATTTTGTAATAACCGGTGACAGTATAGGTACCTGCGGTACCGGGAAATGCACCGGAAGAATCAAAAGCGACCAACGGGTTAATATCGTTGTCGTTTTCAACCGTCATGCTGACATAGCGAGTAGGCAGGTAAGAAACAGCTGCGGAAACGCTTGCAAACTGGAACACGCAAACGCCAACGCACATGAGAACCGCCAACAACACTGCCAGGCATTTTTTCATGTAGGTCATAATTGTTTGCTCCTTTCATATTCTACTAAAAGTGTGCCGCCGGAAACGGCCGAGCCACACTCTCGGTACGAAAATCAGCCGGAGAACGCCTCCGGGGCTTTCTGTCTGTGTAAAAGAGGTGCTTTTCACCCCTCTTGCTACCACATTATAACGGGTTTTCAGACAGGAAAACTGCATCCAATCATCGGAGAAAAGAGTTTTGATTCGCTTTTCGTCGGCAAAATCTAACACTGTCCAAGAGAGAGAGAGCAGATTCCACAAACCTGACTCTCCCTTCTTGTTCAAACTGCCATATTTGCCGAAATCACAGAAAATTATTCTGCAGATTCGGTTTCTTCGGTTGCTTCTTCAGGAGCAACATTCTTCTTTTTCAAAACCAGGAAGATCAGCACAGCAACGCCGGCGACCAACACAACACCCACAGCAATCAGAGTGGGAATCACCCAGGGAGCCAGGCTCTTGACGATGACCGTCTGACCGGTGGACTGATCTTCGTTGCCGGCAGGCTTGGAAGCATCGTCTGCGGGGATGGAAGTATCGTCTGCAGGGGTGGAAGCATCTTCGGGAGAAGAAACGTCTTCGCTGCCCTGAGAAGCATCTTCGGGAGAAGAGACATCCTCGCTGCCCTGAGAAGCATCTTCAGGGGTGGAAGTTTCGGTGCTGGGGGTGGAGGACTTTTCATCCTCAGCAGGCTTGGAGGTGCCGGGGGTGGAAGGCTTTTCATCTTCGGCGGGCTTGGAGGTTTCGGTGCCGGGGGTGGAAGGAGTTTCAAACACCGGTCCGGAAGAAACTTCAGTCTCATTACCGCCGCCATCCTTGGCAACCTGGGTGATGGGGAACTTGGCAGAACCCAAAGCGCCAAAGCCGGTATTCAGGCAGATAACCTCACCGGTCATTTCGCGCAGGTCGGCAACCTTCTGGATGTGATAGTCGCTGTCAAAAGACCAAACCACTTCGCCGGCAGCATTCTTGATCTGGAAATTCTTGATGGAAACAACGGGGTTGGCCCACAAAACGCCGATATCGATCAGACCTCTTGTGGTCACCTGGCCAGTGCCGTCATTGAGCACCCAGGCATGCAGATTGGGGAAAGTGAAAGAGAAACTGGTCCAATCCATGTTGCCCGACCATTTGGAGTTTTCAAAAGCGGGCTCATTCTGACCGGTGGTGCCCATATCAGGATGCCAGATATTGACATAAACGTAACCCACATCCTGGCCGGCCTGACGGCGGAATTTTTCGATCTTCAGGTCAAAACTGACGGTGAAGGGGCCACCCTTGGTGTAATCATAACCCACACCGTTGGGGGTTTCATCTGTGGGATCTAATTTCTGCAGACCGATACGGATGATGGGCTGAACGTCACCCTTGGTGTTATCAATCTGAATCATGGTGGTGGTATCTTCGGCAGCAGAGGCAGAAATACCACAGGTGATTCCGCAGACAGCCAACATCAGGGCCAAAACAAGCGCGCTGATCCGCACAATCCAATTCTTACGACGCATAGAACATTCCTCCTGATTTGTTTTTGTTATTTCTTACTCGGCGTCAGAAGAATCCGTTTCGGGCTCTTCTTCACCGTTTTCAGACGTTTTTTTCTTGAGCAACAGGAAAATCACCACGCCGATTCCGGCGATCAACACGACGCCCACAGCAATCAAAGTGGGAATCACCCAGGGAGCCAGACTCTTGACAATGACCGTCTGGCCGGGGGACTGCTCTTCGTTGCCGGTCGGCTTGGAAGGGTCATCAACAGGGGTGGACGTATCAACAGAAGGCACAGAGGTGTCGTCTGCAGGAGTAGAAGCATCCTCACCGGAAGTGACCTCGTCTTCCTTGGAACTATCTTCAGGAACAGAAGTATCTGCAGTGGAAGACTTTTCATCCTCAGCAGGTTTGGAAGTGATGGGGGCGGAAGGCTTTTCACTCTCGGTGGGCTTGGAAGTGTCGGTGCCGGGGGTGGAAGGCGTTTCAAACACCGGTCCGGAAGAAACCTCAACACTGTTTTCTTCGCTTCCCTCGGTCACAACCTTCACAGGATAGGAAGCGCCGCCAATGTTTTCTCCGAAACAGCACTGATAAATATAAGATTCAAAATTCACTTCCTGCACATTGCGAATATCGGTGATCTTACGGAAATCTTCGTTGGTATCGAAAGACCAAACCACATCGCCGGCAGCATTGGTGATTTTAAAATTCCGGACGGTCATCTTGGCCCGGACATAGAAAAGGCCGAAGTCCATCAAACCGTATTCCTGAATCGCACCGTCAATCATGGTTGCCTGGATGTTTCCGAAGGTGAAGCTCACAGGCTGCCAATCGCTGTTGCCGCTGCCGTGCCAGATGGCACCATGGACAGAACCCTCTTCCCCCTGAATGCCGATCATAGCATTCACAAAGGCATCGGGATCATACTGCGACCCGGAAATCCGCCGCCAGTTTTCCAGTTTGATCTCCATACTGACGGTAAACGGGCCACCGCTGCCAAAGAGTTGTTTATGTAACACCAGACGATAGAAGGGGTTGCTATCCCCTGCCGTGTTATCGATCCCCAGTGTGACATATTCTTTTTCTGCCGCCTGGGTTACAAAACTGCCGCAAAGGCAGGCAAACACCAAGGTCAGACACAAAAGAAGCGAAAGGATCCTGTTTGCTTTTTTCACAAGAAATTCCTCCTTTTTATCGGCTCAAATCGTTTAAAACACCCGGCCGCCGAATCGGAAACCGATGGCGGTCATCTTCCGGTTTGATAGAAGATCTTACGGGAAACGATAGCATTGACAATTCCAACCAAAAGCAAAACAATCACAAAATACACCAGACCGATGGCGGTGCTGTATTCATAATACCCTTGGTCGAACTGTTCGGTAATCCGTTCCATAATCACATTGGAATAATCGGTAAAGGAGTCGACGATGGAATAGATCAAAACAACCAAAATGGTGGGAGAAATCAAGGGGAAGGTGATCTTCCAAAGTTTTTCCCATGCGGTTGCCCCTTCAATATCCGCCGCCTCATAAGAACTGGTGGGGATGTTGTTGACCGCTGCCAGCAGCAAAACCGTCTGCACGCCCGATTTCCAAACAATATTGAAGAAACCGCCTGTGATTTTGGTTGCCAGTTCAGTCACAGCCTGGGGCATCCCCAGCTGTTCGGTGAAGAAATTGAAACCCGGCACCTGGAAGAGATAAACATCCTGGTTGCCCATGGAGCCGCCGGTCATCAAAACCTGTTCCTGTAAAATGGTGATTACAACGCCGCTGGCGATCATCACCGGCAGGAAGAAAACGCCCCGGAAAAAGGCCTTGCCCCGAAAGCCGCCCCGCAACAACATAGCCATCAGCAAACTGAAAATCATAATGATCAGCGTTTGATAGACCATATTGCCTACACTGGTGGCCAGATCGGGCAAAAATTCAGCATCCTTGGTGAAAATATCCACAAAATTCTGCATTCCCACCCAAGAATAGGTTACCTGCCCTTTTACGATGTTCACATCGGTAACGGCATAAATTGCCGATTGGAAAAGAGGAATCAGAAAGAAATAAACCGTTCCGATAAACCAGGGAAGAACAAAGAGCCATCCATATCGCTCCTGCCGTCGTTCCAGACCGGAGCGTTTTTTCTTTTTGTTCGGCTTCACGAATGTTGCCCCCTTCCCTTTTACGATTCGATGATCAGAAGACCGCCCGGAGCGATCTCTTGCCCGTCAATCGTCTTTGCTTCACTGCTGTTGTTCACATAAACCACAACGCCGTTTTCAAATTCACTGCGGATGAGACCGTCATCCGAACGCTCATAAGAAACAATCACCGCATCTTTTGTCGCTTCCATCACGCTTGCCGACAAATCGGCTGCGGTGAGCATTTCCTCTTCCCAGGAAGCGAAATCACCGTTATAAACCTCGCCAAGCGCGGTCTTTCTCACCTGACCCTCATTTTGCGCCAGCGTTTGGAACTTGGGGGTGATTCCCAAAGAAAGACAGGTAGCCAAAAGCCCTTCGGGATCGGAGGTTTCGTTCAAATTGGTGCCCGCCACCGGCATCATTCCCCGCACAACAAGGGCATAGAAAGGAACCGAAGCCGTTTCGATCTCAAAGCCGCTGCTCTCGGTGGGAATGTCGCAAAGGGCGGTGGCATAAGGAAGTGCATAGGCACCGGGAGCAGAAAGAAGCAATTCACCCTCGCCTTTCAGCGTTTCCAGCGCTTTGGCCCAAAGGCCTTCCGCCTCATCGCGGTGGATGTTTTTGTTGCCCAGATCGGAATAGACCAACTGTCCGAACACCGAGCCGCCGATGCCCTTTAGATTTTCAAAGGAATCGGCCGAAGAACGGATGGATTCGGTCACCATCTGGACCTTTTTGTGATTCAAAAGATAATAAGGCAGGGTGGTGTTGGCTCCGCCATCGTTCAGACGGTAGGTATATTGTTTGGCCGCACCCTTTTGCACATTTTTCACCCCGACACTCTGGCCGAAATAGGTGATGCTGTTTCGCCGGATGTTGATGGGGTCCACCTCGGGATAAAGGGCAACCCCTTCTTTGGCGCAATAATCGATCAGGGCTGCAAATTCCTTTTTGCCGCCCAAAACCGAGTCGGGAGAAATTTTGTTCAGAATGGGGGTATCGTCTCCGCCCTTCTGCCAATAAAGATATTGCAGCGAAAGGCCGTCAACCCCCTGTTCTTTCAACGTTTCTGCCATGGAAACGGCATCGGCAAATCCGGTGAATTTCTGCACCTGTCTTGCCGGGAAGCCCATAACATTCACGGTGGTTTTGGCACCGCCCACCAAGGAAAGGAAGAGATCGCCGGAGGTTTTCTCCTGCTTTTTCATTCCCATTTCCTGCAAATGACTGCGATAGGCCTCGGCCATTCCCATATAATTCGCTTTTTCCTTTGAAAGGAAGCGATAAGAAACGGTATATTGCTCGGCATTGGTGTGTTCCGGATCGGCCACGCGGACGGTCTGACCCTTTTTCTCCATCAAAACCAGGTCATAGTTGCGATACAAAAATTCCGGATAACTTTGGAAGCGTTCGCTCAAACCGCCACCTGCTCTGGCGTGGATAATCCCCCGGGAAGCACCTTCCGTCAAAACGGCCAAATATCCTTGATCATTCTTCTTTGCGCCGAAAACAGGCAGATGCACCGTCTGATATTCTTCGGGCTGGGTCAACTTGGTGGTCACCGGCTCTTCTCCGTAAACCGGACGGGCATATTCCACTGCGCCGGGCTTAGCAGAATCATATTCCACCAGTGCGCCGCCTCCGTCGGGAAGAAGAAGATACCCCTCGTCCTCTTTGGTGGAAGCGCCGAAGAAGGGCAAAAGAGAGATGCTGATGAGCTTGAAATTCTCGTCCCCTTCATAAATCTCAGAGGTGATGACAGAAGCCTCCAACCCTTTGGAAGTCAAGGTCAATGTCACCGGCACATAGGTGCTGATCCGCTGCAAATAAAAATCAAACCGCACCCCGTCTTCAAACTTTTCATACCCATACATACCGTCTTTGATCGATTCGGTATT
>JAFQMB010000008.1 GCA_017421095.1 Oscillospiraceae bacterium | reverse complement strand
TTTGATACGGCCGGAGAATACAAATACACCATTTCGGAAGAAAAGGGTGACGACGAACACATCAATTATGATGAAACCGTTTATGAAGTGACCGTCACCGTCACCAATGAAGATGGTGTCTTGAAGGCCGATGTTCAGGTGAAGGACGATGCTGACATCACCTTCGAAAATATCTGGACCCCCGATGAAATCCAGGTGAGCCTGCCTGTTGGCGAAAAGGAACTGACCGGCGGCAAGAATCTGGAAGACGGTATTTTCACCTTTGCTTTGCGAAATGCAGGCGGCATTGTGCTCGAAACCGTTTTCAACAAGGATGGTAAGATCACCTTCTCGGATCTGACCTTTGATACGGCCGGAGAATACAAATACACCATTTCGGAAGAAAAGGGTGACGACGAACACATCAATTATGATGAAACCGTTTATGAAGTGACCGTCACCGTCACCAACGAAGACGGTGTTTTGAAGGCCGATGTTCAGGTGAAAGACGATGCAGAGATCACCTTTGAAAACGTCTGGACACCCGATCAGATTCATGTGAACCTGCCGGTGGGCACCAAGGTTTTGGACGGCACCAAGAAACTGGAAGACGATATGTTCCGCTTTGTTTTGAAGGATGCTTCGGGCAAGGAAATCGAAACGGTGACCAACAAGGCCGGTCGGGTGACCTTTGACGAACTGAGCTTCGAAACCATCGGGGAATACAAATACACCGTTTCCGAAGTGAAGGGCGATGACAAGAGCGTCACGTATGATGAAACTGTGTATGAGGTGACCGTCACGATCACCAACGAAAACGGCGTGTTGAAGGCCGATGTTCAGATAAAGGATGCCGAGGAAATCCTCTTTATCAACATCTGGACCCCCGAAAAGATCTTTGTGAGCCTGCCCGTTGGCGAAAAGAAACTGGTTGGCAGAGATTTGGCAGACGGCGAATTTGAATTCGTTCTGATGCAGGATGGAAAAGAGATTGACCGCGTGACCAATAAGGATGGCAAGATTGTCTTCGATGATCTGGGCTTTACTGAGGTGGGCGAATATGTCTATACCATCTCTGAGGTGACAGGCGATGCTGAAAACGTCACCTATTCCGATGCCGTTTATGAAGTGACCATCACCATTACCGATGAAAACGGCCTGCTGGTTTCCAAGGTGGCGGCAGACGAGATCCTCTTCATCAATCAGTATGAAGAGCCCGTCGAAAACCCCGACACCGGTGTCGGAACCGCGGTGGGTCTGTGGGCAGCCCTGTTCCTTGTCAGCGGCGGCGGTCTGATTGTCGGTGCCAGAAAGAAAAAGGAAGAGGATGTCGAATAATCCCATTCCTTTGAATCGCTTGCGATTTGAAAAATTCCCATATGAAAATCACCCGCTTCTTTGAGGCGGGTGATTTTTTTGGGGGGAACTTGTAAGCATAACAATGAAAAACCCCGAGGCAGAGGTCTGCTTCGGGGTGATTTTTATTCTTTCAACAGTGAGGGAAGTTCAAGGAGAGAATCGATCACAGGACAGCCACAGCTTTCCAACTGTTTTCGGCTTTGATGGCCAAAAGCAATCAGAATACAATCGGCGCCCACCGCCCTTGCCACCTCAAAATCATGACAAGTATCGCCAAGGAACAGGCATTTTCCGGGGGTCTTTTCCCTGCAGATATGCTTTTGCCAGTTCGATTTTGCCGGCCGCGTGGATGTTATCCAAACCGGTGAAATCATCAAAATGTTCCAGCAGGCCCAAATCGGTCAACTGACCGCGCAGCATCTCTTTTTCGGTGGCGGAAAGAACGGTCTGATGGCAACCCTTTCCCTGAAAGAAGCGGTTTGCTTCCCAAACACCCGGGCAAAGAGGGGCATTTTTCACCTCGCGGTTATACTCCTTTACCCATTCGATGGCCAGGTCGGCATATTTTTCTTTTTCCAGATCCAGGCCGACCCGACGGTAATAATCGATGATGGGGAAACCGAAAACCGCCTGATAAGCGGCTCTGTCGGGCAAAAGGGGCAGATTTCTGCGGGAAAGCAGGCGGTTGATGCAGCAGATGCCCGTTTCCACATCGTCTAAAATGGTGCCGTTAAAATCCCAAAGGATGTGGGTATATTGCATCTGCCGCCGCCTCCTTTTGGCTTCAAACCAATCTGTTTGCGGGTGAAAACACAAACAGAAAACAATATCTTTTTGCTTCGCGTGTTTTTTGGGGGAAAAGCGAAAGGACTGAGTTGTTTCAGTCCTTTGCAGGTTTGATATCTCGATATCCAATCGGCGTGAACAAAGCACCCTCAAAACCAAACAATTCAATGTTTTCTTTCTTGGCAATTTTGGCAAGATGGTCACTTATTTCCTCACACCAAAGTGCAGGATTTTTTGCCATTGCTGCCCGAATCTCTTTTGCTGTTTGAAGTTTGAGAACATCTTGCTTTTCCATTTTACCCTCCGAAGGAGCATAAAATTTGAAGAATTTTACTGTTCAAACAAAGGCTGTTCCGCTTCGCAATAGATGCAGCGGCAGCGATTTTTCCCAACCTTTTTAAAGATATGCTGCACCTCCTGGGTGGTAGAAGTGATGCAGTTGGATTTTGTGCAAACTTTGTGATAGATCAGATCTTCCTTGGCAAAACGGCGGCTGTCGTTTTCTCTTCTTCTGGCCAAGAGGAACAAAATCAGTGCCATCCGCACATATTTGCCGTTTTCCACCTGCTTGAAATAACAGGCTCTGGGATCATCATCCACCGCAACGGAGATTTCGTTGACACGGGGCAGCGGATGCAGGACACACAGATCTTTCTTGCCCAGTTTCATCCGGTCGGGATCCAAAATGTAAAGATCCTTCACCGCATCATAGTCGGCTTCCGATTTGAAGCGCTCTTTCTGCACCCGGGTCATATACAGAATGTCCAGCATAGGCATTGCCTCTTCCAAAGAAGAGCAGCAGACATATTCGTGTTCTTCCAACTCTTCCATCACATAGGCGGGAAGATTCAAACTTTCCGGACAGATGAGGACAAATTTGTTGCCCTCATAACGGCGCAGAGCCTCCAAAAGGGAATGGACGGTGCGGCCGTATTTCAAATCGCCGCAAAAGCCCACCGTCAGATGATCCAAACGGCCCTTTTCTCTGTGAATGGTCAAAAGGTCGGTCAAGGTCTGGGTGGGATGATAATGGCCGCCGTCGCCGGCGTTGATGATGGGAACCAAACTCTTGGTCAGTGCGATCATCGGGGCGCCTGCCTGGGGATGGCGCATGGCGATGATGTCGGCATAGCAGCTGACAACCCGAATGGTGTCGGGAACGCTTTCGCCCTTGACCGTGCTGCTGGCGGTGGCGGAAGAAAAGCCCAAAACCTGGCCGCCCAGTTCATACATCGCCGCTTCAAAACTGAGACGGGTGCGGGTGCTGGGTTCGAAAAAGAGGGTGGCCAGCTTCATTCCCCGGCAACGGTCGGCATAAGCGCCGGGCTGACGGATGATATCTTCTGCAGTTTTTAAGATCTCGTCGATCTCGCCCACGGTGAGGTCGGCAGTTTGAATCAGATTGCGCATCCTTGTTTCTCTTCTTTCTTTTTGAATATGGAGCAGAGATGATTCTGCTTATTTCATCAGACGCCAGGCGTCAGAGGAGGGGTCGTTGCGGAAGGTCAGAATCCGGTTGACATCGCTGCCGGAGATATAATTTTCCTTGGCGGCCACATCAGCCAGGGTATCCAGATCGCAGAGACTGTGGTTCACAAGATCGGCAGCGGCCAAACGGTCGATACCCTTTTTCATGCCATAGGTGAAGATGCTCACAATGCCGAGCACCTCAGCACCTGCTTCCCGCAGAGCGTTGGCGGTGTCGATGCAGCTGCCGGCGGTGGAGATCAGATCTTCCACCACAACCACCTTCTGGCCCTTTTCCAGTTTGCCTTCGATCTGGTTGCCGCGGCCGTGATCCTTGTTGCCCGAGCGCACATAGCCCATGGGCAGATCCAGAAGATGACCCACAATGGCAGCGTGGGCGATGCCGGCAGTGCTGGTGCCCATCAACACTTCACATTCGGGGAAATGCGCTTTCACCAGACCGGCCAACCCCTCTTCCACATGGGTACGGACGGCAGGAGCGGTGAGGGTCAGACGGTTGTCGCAATAAATGGGGCTCTTGATGCCGCTGGCCCAGGTGAAGGGATCATCGGGGCGGAGAAAAACAGCCTGAATGCTCAAAAGATCGGAAGCGATCATCTCTTTGGTAATGGTGTTCATCCTACAAATTCCTCCAAACATCTTTCATATGCGGCCACCGGATCTTCGGCGGCGGTGATGGGTCTGCCGACCACGATATAGTCGCTGCCAATCTTCTTGGCGTCGGCAGGGGTCATAATACGGCGCTGGTCATCCTTTGCGCTGTCTGCAAAGCGGATGCCGGGGGTCACAGTGAAGAACTCCTTGCCGCAGGCCTCTTTCACCAGCGAAGCTTCCAAGGGGGAGCAGACCACACCGTCCAGGCCGGCGGTCTTGGCGTTGCGGGCATAATGGCAGATGGTGTCTGCGATGGGAGCATCAATCAAAAGATCCCGCTGCATCACCTCTTCCGAGGTGCTGGTCAGCTGGGTGACTCCGAGCAAAATGGGACGGCTGCCGTCTTCTCTGGTCAGGCCTTCCAGGGCGGCTTCCATCATGGGGATGGTGCCCGAGCAATGGAGATTACACATATCCACATCCAACCGGGAAAGGACATTCATGGCCTTTTTCACCGTGTTGGGAATGTCGTGCAGTTTCAGATCCAAAAAGATCTGATGGCCTCTTTTTTTGATTTCACGGACGATTTCGGGACCTTCGGCATAGAAAAGTTCCATTCCGATCTTCACATAGGGCTTTTTCCCGGAAAAACGGTCCAAAAAGTCATAAACCTGTTTCGCACCGGCGAAATCCAGCGCCACAATCACATCTTTGCCCATGGTCAGTTTGCTCCTTTTCTTTTTTCTTCCTTCGCGATTTCGGTGAGATCGCGGATGTTTTCAATTCCATATCGATCCATTTCGGCCGGCAATGCTTCGATGATCTCTTTGCAGGCCATGGGGTTGACCATATTGGCCGCCCCGATTTGAACTGCGGTGGCGCCTGCCATCATCATTTCCAACACATCCGAGGCAGAAGAGATGCCGCCGATGCCAATCACCGGGATATCCACATTTCTGGCCACCTGATGCACCATCCGCAGGGCAACCGGGAAGATGCAGGGGCCGGTCAGCCCGCCATAGGTGTTGGCCAAAACCGGTTTTCTGGTGCGCAGATTGATCCGCATGCCCTGAATGGTGTTGATCAGACTGATGCCGTCTGCCCCTGCCGATTCACAGGCCTTTGCCAAGGAAACGATGTCGGTCACATTGGGGGTGAGTTTCATAATCACCGGCTTTTTGGCCACCTTTTTTACCGCTTCGGTGACTTTGCCTGCCATCACAGGGTCGGTTCCAAGGGCCATTCCGCCGGCGTGCACATTGGGGCAGGAGATGTTGATCTCCAGCCAGCCCACGTTTTCCGCCTCCTGGAGGATACAGGTGGTTTCCACATATTCTTCGATGGAAAAGCCGCCGATGTTGGCGATCACCGGTTTGTGGAAAAACTTGGCCAGTTCGGGCAGTTCTTCTTCATAAACCGCCTTGGCACCGGGATTTTGCAGCCCAACCGAGTTGAGAACACCGGAAGGAACCTCTGCGATTCTGGGGGTGGGGTTGCCGAAACGGGGATGTAAGGTGGTGCCTTTGATCGAGATGCTGCCCAAAATGTCCAGATCATAAAAATCTTTCATTTCCAGCCCGAAGCCAAAGGTTCCGCTGGAGGGGATCACCGGGTTATCCATGGGGATGCCGCAAAGAGTAACACGCAAACGCTCGTTCATTTTGCCACCTCCCAAAGAAGTTCTTCCCGCAAAGAGACGGGGCCCTCTTTGCAAACCCGTGCCGGACCGCTTTTGGTCTGAATGGTGCAACCCACACAAATGCCGAATCCGCATCCCATCCGTTCTTCCAAACTGTAATATCCGGGGGTGGGGATGGCCTGATAAAGGGCTTTCATCATGGGGGTGGGGCCGCAGGTGTAAAGCAGGTCGAAATCCGCTTCGCAAAGCAAATCGGTCACAAAGCCTTTTTTGCCCAAAGAACCATCTTCGGTGGCGATGAGGACTTTTGCGCCCAAAGCCTCAAATTCCGCTTTCAAAATGGCCTCTTTCCCGGTTTTGAAGCCGAGGATCACCGTGGGGCGGATGCCCTTGGCAACAAAGGCCTTTGCCAAACCGTAAAGCGGGGGGCAGCCGATGCCGCCGCCCACAAGAAGGGGTTTTTCCCCAAGGGTGGGGAAGCCGTTTCCAAGGCCGGTCAGACAGTCGATCTTGCTGCCGATGGGAATTTCAGATAATTCTTTGGTGCCGCCGCCCACCACACGAAAAAGCATGGTGAAACCGTTTTCATCATAGTCACAAACCGAGATGGGTCTGCGCAAAAAGAAGTGTTCCAGCTGCACCTGTGCAAACTGGCCGGGAGAGGTGAATTTATTCTCTCCCTTCAAAACGGCTTTCCAGATGCCGCTTGCAACCTCGCTCATCTCTTGCAGAACAAAGGGCTTTTCTGCCGCCATAAAGACGCGCTCCTTTCACCGGATGATCTGCCCGGGCCCAAAGGGGATTCCTTCGGGTCGGGAGAATGTTTTGTTATTCGGCGTCGATGGTTTCGACGGTGATGGTGATCTCTTCCAAAACTTCCAAAAGCACCCGCACCGTTTCCAGGTTGGTAAACATGGCCACATTGTTTTCCACCGCGCAGCGACGGATTTCATAACCGTCACTCTCGCCGCCCACCGCATCCAGTGCACGGGTGTTGATCACATAGTTCACATGACCCTTGCGGATGGAATCGAGAATCTCATCGCTGCCCTGGCTGATCTTTTTCTTGCTCCGGGTGCGGATACCGTTTTCCCGCAGGAATTTGGCTGTTCCCTCGGTGGCTTCGATGTTGAAGCCAAGTTGATAGAATCTTCTCACCAAAGGCAGAGCGTCTTCCTTATCCCGGTCGGCAATGGTCACCAAAATGGTGCCGTAGTTTGCCACATTGATGCCGCTGGCCTGCAGAGCTTTATAGAAGGCGCGGGTCATCTTTTTGTCGTAACCGATGGCTTCACCGGTAGATTTCATTTCGGGAGAGAGATAGGTGTCCACCCCGGTGATTTTCGAGAAGGAGAAGGTGGGTGCCTTCACATACCACTTGTTTTTCTCTTCGGGATAGACACAGTCGATGCCCTGTTCTTTCAAACTCTTGCCCAAAATCACATTGGTGCCGATGTCTGCCAGAGACCAGCCGGTGGCCTTGGAAAGGAAGGGAACGGTTCGGGAGGAGCGGGGGTTGACCTCGATCACATAGACGTTTTCTTCCTGGTCCACGATAAACTGGATGTTATAAAGGCCGATGATGCCAAGGCCCTTGCCCAGCCGCACCGTGTAATCCAGAATGGTCTGTCTGGCCTTTTCGCTCACCGAGAAGGTGGGATAAACGCTGATGCTGTCGCCCGAGTGAACACCGGTGCGTTCCACCAGTTCCATAATGCCGGGGACAAACACATCTTCGCCGTCGCAAACAGCGTCCACTTCCAGTTCCTTCCCGAAGAGATATTTATCCACCAAAACGGGGGATTCGGTGTTGATTTCCACCGCGCTCTTGAGATAGCGGCGGAGTGCCTCTTCCCCCGGAACGATCTGCATGGCTCTGCCCCCGAGAACATAGGAGGGGCGGACCAAAACAGGATAGCCGATCTCGGCAGCAACCCGCACACCGTCTTCGATGTTGGTGACCGCCTGGCCGATGGGCTGGGGAATGTTCAGTTTCTTCATGATTTTTTCAAAACAATCCCGGTCTTCGGCGTTGGCAATGGCCTGTACATCGGTGCCGATGATCTTGACCCCCTGCTCTGCCAAAGCAGCAGCCAGGTTGATGGCCGTCTGACCGCCAAGAGAAACGATGACGCCATCCGGCTTTTCCAACTCGATGACGTTCATCACATCTTCGGGGGTCAGCGGCTCGAAATAGAGCTTGTCGCTGGTGGTATAGTCAGTGGAAACAGTTTCGGGGTTGTTGTTGATGATGATGGCTTCATAGCCGGCCTTGCGGATGGCCCAAACGGCATGGACGGTGGAATAGTCAAATTCCACACCCTGGCCGATTCGGATGGGGCCGCTGCCGATCACAAGGATCTTTTTGCGGTCGCTGACCATCGATTCATTTTCCCCTTCATAGGTGGAGTAATAATAGGGAACGGTGGCCTCAAATTCCCCGGCGCAGGTGTCGATCATCTTATAACCGGGAAGGATGCCGAGTTCTCTTCTCAACCGGAACATATCGCCCTCGGTCATATCCCAGCGGCGGGCGAGATAACGGTCGGAAATGCCCATCCGCTTGGCCTGATAAAGCACTTCGGGATCTTTGGGGTTTTCGTCAATGGCCTTTTCAAAGAGGACCACATTGCGGATCTTATCCAAGAAGAGCATATCAATGCCGGTGGCGTGTTGAATCATTCCCAGGTCGGTGTCCAGACGGATCAGACGGGCGATGGCATAAATGCGGTCGTCGGTGCCGATCTTGATATAGGCCATCAGTTCGCTTTCGCTCATATGGTCGAACTTAGCGTGATAAAGATGATTGACGCCCGTTTCCAAAGAACGAACCGATTTGAGGATGCTCTCTTCCAAGGTGCGGCCGATGCTCATCACCTCACCGGTGGCTTTCATCTGGGTGGAAAGCTTGTTGGAGGCGCTGGCAAATTTATCAAAGGGGAATCTGGGAATCTTGGTGACAACATAGTCCAGCGCAGGCTCAAAAGAGGCCGGGGTGCTGGCCAACTGGATCTCATCCAAAGTCAGACCGCAGGCGATCTTGGCGGTGACTCTGGCGATGGGGAAGCCGCTTGCCTTGGAAGCCAGGGCAGAGGAACGGGAAACCCGGGGGTTGACCTCGATGAGATAATAATCAAAGGAGTTGGGATCCAGGGCAAACTGCACGTTGCAGCCGCCTTCGATTTTCAGCGCGCGGATGATCTTCAAAGCGCTGTCCCGCAGAAGGGCAAACTCCTTGTTGGTCAGGGTCTGGCAGGGGGCAACCACAATGGAGTCGCCGGTGTGAATGCCAACCGGATCCACGTTTTCCATGCTGCAGATAGAGATGGCGGTGTCCCGCTTATCCCGCATCACTTCAAATTCAATTTCTTTAAAGCCTTTGATGCTCTTTTCCACCAAAACCTCCGAAACAGGAGAGAGGGCAAGGGCATTTTTGGCCAGCTCCATCAATTCGGTTTCATCGTCTGCAAAACCGCCGCCGGTGCCACCCAGGGTAAAGGCAGGGCGCAGCACCACCGGATAGCCGATTTCTTCGGCAGCCGATTTGATCTCGTCGATGGTGTGGGCAATCAGGCTGGGCAAAACCGGTTCGCCCAAAGATTCGCAAAGTTCCTTGAAGCGCTCTCTGTCTTCCGCCTGGTCGATGCTTTCAAAGCTGGTGCCCAGAATTTCGCAGCGGCATTCATCCAAAATGCCCTTTTTGGCCAATTGCATGGCCAGGTTCAAACCGGTCTGTCCGCCAAGGCCGGGGACGATGGCGTCGGGGCGCTCATAGCGGATGATCCGGGCAACATATTCCAGCGTCAAGGGTTCCATATAAACCCGGTCTGCCATGTTGGTGTCGGTCATAATGGTGGCAGGGTTGGAGTTTACAAGCACCACCTCATAGCCCTCTTCTTTCAGGGCGAGGCAGGCCTGGGTTCCGGCATAGTCAAATTCAGCAGCCTGTCCGATGATAATGGGGCCGCTGCCGATCACCATAATTTTTTTCAGGTCTGTTCTCTTCGGCATCTGTTATTCCCCCTTCTGAGCCATCAGATTCATAAACTTATCAAACGGATCAACCGTCTTGCCGGGATAGGAGATGCGCTCGGGATGATATTGCAACGAGAAAACCATTTCCTCCTTGCATTCCACCCCTTCGCAGGTTTGATCCAACAGGTTGATGTGGGTCAAGGTCAAATTTGTTCCGGCCAGACTTTCCTTGTCCACCACATATCCGTGATTCTGGTTGCAGATTTCCACCGTGTCGGTTTCTTTGCAGAAAACAGGATGGTTGCCGCCTCTGTGACCCACCTTCATTTTCTGGATCTTTGCGCCGTAGGCCATGGCCAGCAGTTGATGACCCAGACCCACTCCAAAGATGGGCTTTTTGCCCCGCAGAGCAGAAATGGTTTCGGCCACATTTGCCACATTGGCAGGATCCCCGGGGCCGTTGGAAACAAACACCCCATCCGGCTGGAGGGCCAAAATCTCATCCACCGTGGTATCAAAGGGAACAACGGTCACATTGCAGCCCTTTTCTTTCAACTTTTGCATCATGGAATCCTTGATGCCGCAGTCGATGGCGACCACCTGATACTTGGGGTTGGAGGTGCGGGAATACCAGCGTTTTTTGCAGCCGGCCCGCTTTGCCGAATCGGTGGGCAAGGTGGCTTCTTTCAGCCGGGCAAGGGCCTCTTTTTCATCGGTGGTCTCGTCGGTGATCATCACCTTCTGAACCCCTTCAGAGCGCAAAATCCGGGTGAGTTTTCTGGTGTCAACCTGGCTGATGCCGGGGATGTTGTGATCTTCCATATATTCGCCCAGGGTGCGGGTATAGCGGAAGTTGGAGGGCTGATCGTTATATTCTCTCACAATCAAAGCCCCGATCAGCGGATCTCTGGATTCGAAATCCTCGTCGGTGATACCGTAGTTCCCGATCAAAGGATAGTTCATCACCACCGCCAGATCGGCATAGGTGGGGTCACTTACCAGTTCCTGATAGCCCACCACAGAGGTGTTGAAAACCAGTTCACAGATGACTTCTTTGCTGCCGCCAAAGCCAACCCCGTGCATCACGGTGCCGTTTTCCAAAATCAGTTTTCGATTGAATTCCATATACACTCTCCCTTTCTGAAGGTGGCACGAATCGCGCCCTTGACAGTCATTCCGGCAAAGGGCGTTGCCTTGCCCATAGAAACAAATTTATTCGGATCGATGACCCAATCGGCCGTCGGATCAAATAAAAACCAATCGGTCTCTCCGTCGGGGAGAGAGAAGCGGCGTCTGGGATTTTCGCTCATCAGCCGAACAAGATCGGAAAGGGAAAGAATCCCCTTGTCCACCAAATGAGTATAAAGAACGCTGAAAGCGGTCTCCAGCCCCACAACCCCCATCAAACTGCCAAGAAGGCCTTTGCCCTTTTCCTCGGCGGTGTGGGGTGCGTGGTCGGTGGCGATCATATCGATGGTCCCGTCCAAAATGCCTTCGATCAGCGCCTGCCGATCCTTGGCACTTCTAAGAGGCGGATTCATCTTGAAACGCCCTTCATCCTGCAAATCCTCGTCGCAAAGAACCAGATAATGGGGACCGGTTTCGCCGGTGGCGTTCACCCCCCGTTTTTTGGCTTCCCGCAAAAGGGCAACGCTTTCCTTGGTGGAAATATGGCAGATGTGATAGGCACATCCGATCTCTTCGGCCAGTTTTAGATCCCGTTCCACCTGTTTCCATTCACTTTCGGAAGAGATGCCGCAGATGTTGTGTTCTTCTGCCCATTTTCCGGCGTGAATGTGTTTGCCGCCCATCAGCGATTCATCTTCACAATGGGCCACAATCATTTTGCCTAAACTTTTGGCCTTTTTCATGGCCTCGCGCATCAATTCTTCGGTCTGAACCCCTTTGCCGTCATCGGTGAAGGCCACTGCGAGGGGCGCCATCTCATCCAGGTCGGCCAGTTCTTCTCTGCCGCTGCCGCCTTTTGTGATGGTGCCATAGGGCAAAACATCCACCAAGGCATCTTTTTCAATCAAAGAAAGTTCTTTGGCCAAATGCTCTTTGGAATCGGGAGCAGGGGAAAGGTTTGGCATAGCGCAAAGGCAGGTATATCCCCCTGCGGCTGCCGCTTTGGTGCCGGTTTTGATCGTTTCTTTTTGTGAAAAACCCGGCTCTCGCAAATGCACATGAACATCTGCAAGGCCGGGAAGCAAAAAGAAATCGGCATGGCCGTCAATAACGCGGTCAAATGCCGAATGATCAGAAAAAACACCAAAGGAAACAGCCTCAGGCGAAAGGCTGCAAGAAGTCAATTCGACTTTGCCGTCAACCAAAATTTTCACATTTTGGATCAAGGTCCGCACGCTGGTTTCCTCCGATTTTTGATTTTTTCTATTATAGCACACACAAGGTCCGTCTGCAACGGAAAAAGGCGGATTTTCCCGTAGAAACTCGAGGGATTTTTTAGCAGGATTTTAGCACAAGATGACAAAAAACTGCAAAGTCCGGTAAAAAAAGGAGGGGGCGTTTTGGCCTTGGCGAAAAGACGCCCCTTTTTTGGCCGGGATGACAGGGCGAAAAAGAAAAAAGTTTTGGGTTAAAGGATTCCTTTCAATTTGGCAAACAGTGCCGGGGCGGAAAGCTCGGGGAGTTCGATTTTTTGCTGTTTGCTGCCCAAATCTTCCAGCCGATGGGCATCCGAGGAGGAAAGGGGCAAAAGAGAGGAGGGGACAACCCCCAAGCGCATCAGTTCTTCTGCTTTTGCAATATCTGCCACCTCAAAACAAGGAAAGCCGCAGTCGGTGGGGAAAAGGCCCAGGTTGGCCAAAAGACTGTAAGAAGAACGGTCAATATGGGCAGGGAAACAGATGCCGCCCAAATCTTCCACCAGAGGTCGCACCTCATAAAGGGAAATGTCTGCTGCCGGAATGAGCAGTTTGGGATATTCACCGCATTCTTCGCCCTTTTCGTCCACAAGAAGCTGTCTGCCGAAAATTTCGGGCCGATGATCTATATTCGGTAATTTTGCTTCCACCAGACGGTCAAAGGCCAAGGCCGCCTCGCAGTTTTCAAAAAGGCAAAGGGTGTGCACCTCTTCTGCGGTGGTCAGTTCCATTCCGCCCAGGGCAAGAAGGGGAATTCCCTGCTCTTCCTTCACCTGTTTTGCGGCCGCAAAAAAAGCAGGAAGATTTTTGCCGCTGTTGTGATCGGTCAGGGCCAGAATCTGAATGCCCAAAAGGGCGCCAAGCATCACAAGGTCGACCGGGTTGTTTTCGTCGTCGGCGCAGGGAGAAAGGCAGGAATGAAGATGCAGGTCATAAGAAAACAGGGGCATTTCTTCCTTCCTCCTTCCGTCGGTTGTTTTTTTGGGGTCAATCCAAACAATTTTGGGCCGCCAACGCCGCTTCAAAAATGGGCAGAGGGGTGGAAATCAGGCTGATGCCCTCCAGTTTGGCCCGCTGGATCACATCTTCCTGGGGAATTACATTTTCCGCCAGCACCACCGCGTGCACCTCACAAAGAGAGGCCACCGCCAGGGTGTTCAGATTGTTCATCACCGTGATCCAGATGCCGCCCTCGGGGGCGCGGCTCATGGCAACACTCAAAAGATCGCAGCAAAAAACCCTGGAAAGCGAGCAGTCGGACGGGCCGGAAACCAAGGTGAAATTGGGGTCCTGCAATAATGTTTCCAGTGCCAAGGCTCACACCTCCTGATTTTCTTCCAACCGCCAAAGATCCGGCGGCAGAATGTCTTCTTTTTTCACATTGGGGTCGTGCAGTTGTTTGTTCAGCCGATCAATATAATCCTTCATCAGATAAACGCAGGATTCGGGTTTGGCAAAACCGCAGACCACATCCTCTGCCAAATCCCGACAGGAGGGAGCGCCGCAGCTGCCGCAATCCAATCCGGGCAAACGGTCGGTCAGCGCGTCGATCCGCTGCAATTTGGCCATAGCCGCCTTGAAATCCGAATCCAGAGTGAACACCGGGGCAAAACTCAAGGGGGTGTTCCAATCCAAAATCTCCGATTTTGGGATCAAATCTTCATGAGCAAGGGAAACAGGCAGATAGCGCCGCAAAAGTTTCAATCTGGTGCGGGCGATATACGGGTTTTCCACCGTCAAAACGCCGCCCACGCAGCCGCCGTTGCAGGCGTTGAGTTCGATGAAATCCAAATGGCCGAGCTTTTCGTCTTCCAAATCCTCCAGCACCCGGATCACATTGTCGATCCCATCTGCCGCCAAATAGTTTTCTTTTAAGGTTGCGGCTGCTTCGCCGCCGCTTGTGGCCCAACCAACCCCGATCCGGCCGCTTCCAGCCAGATTTTTTTGCTCCGATTCCGAAAGATGGCCCATTTCGTGGGCAAGGGGGGCAAAGATCTCGCTGATGGCCACTGCACCGGTCAGGGCGCTTTTATCCAGCCCCAAGGGCATCCGGATGGCAGTCACCTTGGCAGGGCAGGGGGTGATAAAAATGACGCCGATCTCTTCATCCGAAAGGCCGGTTTTTTCTTTGGCGATGGCTCTTGCCATTTTTCCGGCGATTTCAACCGGGGCGTTGATGGGCAAAACATGGTCGATCAGACCGGGAAAACGAACCCGAATCAACCGGGTCACCGCCGGGCAGGCGGAACTGATCACCGGCTTTTCCAATCGGTCGATGGAGGCTCTTGTGGCGGCAGAAACCAGTTCTGCGGCTTTTGAAACCTCAAAAACATCGTCAAACCCCAATTTCAGCAACCCCGAGAGGAGGATATCCACATCTTCCAAATTGCGGAATTGGCCGTAAAGGGCGGGCGCAGGCAGAGCGACGTTATATTTGTGGTCTTCCAAAATAGAAAGGGGGTCATAGATGGCACGCTTTGCGTGGTGGGGGCAAACACGGATGCATTCGCCGCAGTCGATGCATTTTTCGGCGATGATTCGCGCCTTCCCATCCCGCACACGAATGGCTCGGGTGGGGCATCGTTTGACACAGGCGGTGCAGCCGGCGCAGGCCTCTTTGTTCAATCGAACCGAATGAAAAAACTGTTGACTCATCTTTTCTGCCCCCTCCTTTCTTCCAAGATAATGGGCAAAAACGGCTTCAGATTCCCGGGCAGTTGACCCACATTTTCACCGTGGTGCCCTCTCCCGGGGCGCTTTCGATCTCCATCCGATCGGTGTATTTTTTCATATTGGGCAGGCCCATACCGGCCCCAAACCCCAAAGAACGGATGTTTTCCGGGGCGGTGGAATAGCCCTCTTTCATCGCAAGAGAAAGATCCTGAATTCCCGGACCGCGGTCGCGCAGTTCCATATAAATGGCGCCGTTATCCAGCCGGACTTCCGCTTCGCCGCCTCCGGCGTGGATCACCATATTGATCTCGCCTTCATACATGGCGATGGAAACCCTTCGGATCACATCCGTGGGCAGCCCAAGCATCTTTAACCGGGATTTCACATCGGCGCTGGCTTCTCCGGCACGGGTGAAATCATCCCCGGGGACAATGTAACAAAAGGCCATGTCACTCATTTGGGCATGCCTCCTCCCCGCAGGCCGTTTTCATAGAGCAGACCGCAGGCGGTGAACATCCGATGTTCGGTGGTCATCAGGACAATGCCGCAACTTTCGGCCAAAGAGATCATCATCGGATCGGGCTCTTTCCCCCGCACAAAGACGATGCAGACCATATCCATCATCTGGGCGGTGCGGATGACCTGAGGATTGACCAGACCGCTGAGCAGCACCGACTGATCTTTCACATAGGCCAGCACATCGCTCATCATATCCGAGCCGCAGGCGCTGTGAACCTCTTTTTCCAACAATTCTTCGCCGCAGATCAACCTGGCATTCAACACCCGCTTCACATCTGCCATTGTCATGGGGATCACCCTTTCTTTATCAAGATCTTTATAAATTAATTATAACAAAAAGGGGAAAACCGAAGCAAGCCGAAGAGCAGGCTTTTGCGCGCCGAAGAGAAGGAACTTTTTGTTCCCGGGCGGGGTTTTCTTCTGCCTTGTCAAAATTTCTGTTTCTCCCTTATGCAAAACGCCGAAAAAGAAGATTGCCCGATCAAAAAAGAGATGGCCCGAAATTTCGGGTCACCTCTTTTAAAATCAAGCATCTTTGCAAACATCCACCCATTTTTGATAATCGGTGATGTGTTCCAATTCCGGAACGGTGAGTTTGACAGCGCTGTTGGCACTTCCGCAGGCGGGATAGATGTGTTCAAACCGCTGTAAAGAGCGATCCAGAAAGATGCGCACTTCCGGATGCACCCCAAAAGGACAAACACCACCCACGGCGTGACCGATCAACTCTTCCACCAATGCAAAAGGAATCATTTTGGCCTTGGTGTGAAATTCTGCTTTGAATTTTCCGTTTTCGATTCTGGCATCTCCGGCCGCCACAATCAAAATCGGCTGATCCGCCACCAAAAAAGATAAGGTTTTTGCAATTTCTGCTTCATCGCAACCGATGGCTGCCGCTGCCTCGGAAACAGTGGCAGAGGAAACGGAAAATTCCATAATCCGTTCTTCCAGACCATAGTGTTTCAAATACTCCTTTGCCCGTTCAAATGACATTTGCCCCGCTCCTTTTTTTGCTTCCTTGCGATTTTCTTTTTGTAAACCTTTTTTGATTTTGATTATCATATCACACTTAATTGCAAAAGAAAAGCAAAAAATGCACCGCCAAAAGGCGGTGCATCCGAAACCTGAAAATCAAACGAGCAACACATCGGCAGATTCATCGGCCGAAGCATTTCCCACCGGGGAAAGACAATAGCGGCAGAGGAGCGCCTTGCCGACGGCATAGCGGGGGATTACCGCAAAAATCGGCAGAATGAAAACGCAGGAAAGAAGGGGCAGAAACCATCCCCCGAGAAACGAGGCGAGCAAATGGCGATGGGGAGTTAAAATGCGGCGGCTGAGCTGCAAAGCCTGGGCAGGGGTTTTGGCCTTTCCTTCCAAAAGAAGGGTGGGGGCCAACCAGCCGGGGATGGTGGAATAAAAGGCCAGCCAAAGGGCAAGAAGCAGGCTCAAAACCAACAGCACCAAACAGATCACACCGGCAAGGGGCTGCACCCCGATCTGCTCCAGCCCTTCCAAAAACGGCGCATCTTTGGGAAAATCCGAAAGAACCGCCTTGGGAGAGAAGAAAAATTCCGAAGCCAGATAAAAGAAAATGCCAAGCAGAATGCCGCCGGCCAGAATCAAAGAGCAGCGGCCCCAAACCCGGGCTTTGAGCTTTCTGGCGGCCCAGGCGCGATGTTCAAACACCGAAAAAACACAGCCGGGTTCTGCGGATTTTCCGATGCACAGCCGATCATAAAAATAGTCCATTCCCAAAGAAAGGGGTGCCAGCAGGAAAAACAAAACCAATCCCAAAAGAGCAAGACAACCTGCCGAAATGGGGAGAGCAATCGACTGCAGATATTCGGGCAGCAGCATCAAAAGGAGATATTGCACTCCTTCGGGGATCAAAACCAACAGAAAAAGACCGCTTAACCAGGAAAAAACAGAGAAGAAAGGCATGCTCCACTTGTTTGTCAAAGCCAGGGCAGCATCTATGCGCAGCCGACGGTGTAAAGAGTCTTCGTTTTTGCGAAACGCCATGGAATCATCCTCCTTTCAAAAGTCCAAAATGGGCCTTTACAGTGTAACACATCGGGAGGGAAAAGGCAATCCTCCCCTTTGCTTTACAAACGCAAAAAGAGATGATAAAATAGAAAAAACAACCCGCAAAAGGAGGTGCCTGCCGTGAACAGGATCAAAGGGTTGGTCAAGGATTTGTTTTTTCTCGGACTTCTGCCGCTGATTTATCGGGTTTCTTCCTGGCTTGGCGTCAAAAACCGGGCGCTGCTGATCACCCAAAGAACCCTTTCCGGACCGGATGATTTCGCCGCCGTGGAAAGCTTGCTGGAACAGGCAGGGATCCCTTGCGAGCGCTATTGCCTGATGGCCGAAAAAGGGCAGAAAACCTATCTGTTACGTACCCTGCGCCTTGCTGCTTTGGCGGCAGGAAATCGGTTTTTGCTGACAAATGATTCCATCAATGCTCTGCTCTGCCTGCCTCTGCGAAAAGAGAGTCTTTTGGTGCAACTTTGGCACGCCTGCGGAGCCTTCAAAAAATGGGGCTATGCCTGTTTGGAAAATCGTTTCGGCGAGGATGCAAAAACCCTGAAAAAATATTATCAACATCAAAAATATACCCTGGTGAGTGTTTCTTCGGAATTTGTCGTGCCCTATTATGAGGCGGCATTCGGATTGGAACCGGGCAGCGGAATTGTTCAGGCTTTGGGAGTTGCCAGAACCGACCGATATTTTGATCCTCTTTTGCAAAAGAGCGCCAAAGAAAAGGTGAAAGCCGCCCTCGGGCTGAAAGCGGAACAAAAGATTTTGCTTTACGCGCCCACTTTCCGAGGGGAATTGGAATCTGCCAAAGCGCCTGAAATGCCCGACCTTTCGAAAATGAAAGAAAAACTGAGGGAAGACTGGGTGGTGATTTTACGGCAGCATCCCGGGGTGAAAAATCCCCCTCTTCTTTTGGAAAAATGGGCCGGATTTGCCTTCTCGGGGCAGGAACTTTCCATGGAAGAATTGCTCTTTGCCTGTGATGCCGCTGTTACCGATTATTCCTCCTGGATCTTTGAATATGCACTGCTCGGAAAGCCGCTTTTTTTCTTTGCCCCCGATTTGGGAGCATATGATACCGAGCGTGGCTTTTTCCTGCCTTATGAAGAGATGATCCCGGCTCCGTTTTTTGAAACCACCGACCGGCTGATCGAGGCGTTGCAGCAGGGAACATTTGATGCCGAAAAACTTGCTGCCTTCCGCGAAACCTATATGTCTGCCTGTGACGGAAATGCCGCAGGACGGATTGCAGACTTTCTTTTGTCTGCCGCCAAGGAAAAAGAGAAAAACTGAAAACCGGTTAAAGCCTCTCCCAAAAGGAGAGGCTTTTGTTTTTGAAATGCAGCGCATAGCGGAAAGGACGATCACTTGCTAATTTTTTGCACATAAAGTATAATTTGATAAAGAGGTGATGGCTATGAGGAGAAAAGGTGTAATCT
Source organism: Oscillospiraceae bacterium (assembly GCA_017421095.1). GTDB lineage: Bacteria > Bacillota > Clostridia > Oscillospirales > Ruminococcaceae > RGIG1943. The sequence goes on along the minus strand of JAFQMB010000008.1, from coordinate 103 downwards.
TCTTTGTCTGTAATATGATTATGGCGTTGATTGCTTTTGCTGCCGTTATCTATACGGCCATAACCGGAGAGCTTCTTGAACTGACACTCGTTTTAATTTGCTT
>JAFQMB010000055.1 GCA_017421095.1 Oscillospiraceae bacterium | reverse complement strand
TTTCCAAAGGATATCCCGTTCCTCGGTGGAAATGTCATTCCCGTCACCGACCACAAAAAAGGTGGCAGCAACCTGTTTTTGCTTTAAAATATCCAATAATCCGCCTGTGATGCTGCTCGGGCCGTCATCAAATGTCAAATAAGCAATTTTTTCCTCAGCGAAAACATCGCTGTCAGAGGAAAGGGTATAGACCGCTTCTTCCGAAGCCGGTAGTTTTGGGGAAGAAAAAAGCAACAACATAAGTGCGGCGGCCAAAAATAATCCGGTCAGCGTTAAAATTTTCTTTCGATCGGGTTTGCAGACCAACATCAATCGCATAACAACCCCTCCGGTGTCTGAATCTTGGATTGTTCTTATGTATATTGGTTTTTCCGAAAAAGATGCTTCCAATGGAAAAAGAAGCATGTTATAATTTGAAAAAAGTCTTCCCGGAGGGATGCAGGATGAAGGTTTTAAATTTCGGCTCTCTGAATATTGATCTGGTGTTCTCGGTGGAACATTTTGTTCGGGAAGGTGAAACTCTTGCTTCGGAAAAAATGGAAAAATTCTGCGGCGGAAAGGGTTTGAATCAATCGATTGCGCTGGCAAAAGCCGGAGCAGAAGTTTATCATGCAGGTTGCGTCGGTGATGATGGAGGGATATTGCTTGAAATGTTGGAAACAAGCGGTGTTGACACCTCGCTGATTCGGAAATTACCCGGTCCCGGCGGAATGGCAATGATCCAGGTAGATAAACAGGGAAGCAATTGCATCTTGCTTTATGGTGGAAGCAATCAGTCGGTTAGTTCGGAACAAATTGCGAAAACATTGAAACAATTTGCCGCCGGCGATCTTCTTTTGTTACAAAATGAGATCAATGGATTGAAAGAGATTGTGGATACCGCATTCGACAGAGGGATGGTCATCGCACTCAATCCCTCGCCTGTTGGAAAACAGTTGCAGGAAATTGATCTTTCCAAAATTTCCTGGTTAATTTTGAATGAAATCGAAGGTCAGGAACTGACTGGTGAATGCAAATCTGAAAAGATTCTGGAAAAACTGCATCAAAAATATCCCGGTTGCCGCGTGGTTTTGACTTTGGGCAAGAAGGGTTCGGTTTATTTCGACGGAACCGAACTGTTACATCAGGGGATCTATTCTGTTCCTGTGGTGGATACCACCGCAGCAGGCGATACCTTCACCGGCTTTTTCCTCGCTTCTGTGATGAGAGGGGAAACCCCTTCCAAAGCCTTGGAAATTGCTTCAAAAGCCTCGTCAATTGCAGTTTCCAGAAAAGGAGCTGCTCCGTCGATTCCCTCGATGGAAGAGGTAGGTGTATTCGATCTGAAACCTGTCGGATAAAAAATATAAGACCATCCAAAATTTTGGATGGTCTTATTCTTTGGGCTGCTGATCTGTATTTGGAAAATATTTGGTAAACTCTTTTGGCAGTTTTGCAATAAAAATCTGCCCTGCCAGCTCGTTTGCGACCGACAAGTCATCCGGCTTTACATCAAAAACCAACCGATGTGCGGTTAAACATTGATAAAAAACATGATATTTCTTGTTGGCAGTGGTGTTTCCGTATTTTCTGTCACCCAAAATTGGGGTGCCAATGGCGGCAAGTTGTGCCCGGATTTGATGGCTTCTGCCGGTCCCGAGGGTTACTTCCAAAAGAGAAAATTCATCGTTTTTTTCTAAAAGGCGATAGGAGGTGTCAATGGGTTTGCTGCCGCCAAAAGGTGTTGGCCGCACAAAAACTTTGTTGGTTTTTTCGTCTTTTCCCCAATGCCAATGCAGCCGATCTTCTGCTTTTTTAGGAATGCCCACACAGAGAGCCAGATACTTTTTTTGGATTTTTCCTTCCTGCTGCATCCGGAAAAAAACTCTTGCTGCTGCGGGAGTTTTGGCAAAAACAACCAACCCGGAAGTGTTGGCATCCAGACGGTGACAGGGGGCAGGGAGGAACCCATTTTCCGGTTTGCCATAAACGGAACAAAACCAGTTTCCGGCTATGGTTGTCAGATCTTTTAATTTATCGTTGGAAGAAGATTGCACAGCTACCCCGGTCGGTTTGTCATAGATCAAAAAAGAAGGGGTTTCATAGGCGGGCGCTAAGAAGGGGAGAGCTTCGGAAACAGAAGAAAAGTCAAGCGTTCCGAAGTCGTCGTCTTTTAACCAAATTTCTATGGTATCGCCCACTTTTAAGATTTCATCAAAGGTGCATTTTTTTCCGTTCCGTTTGATTTTTTTATTTCGGAAGGCTTTGTAAACGGCACTTTTTGGCAGTTTTGGGCAAACCTGCAAGAGAAATTTATCCGCTCTGCGGTCTGCATCACCGCTTTGAATTTCAAAACGCCGCATATATGGCCCTCCTTTCTGGAAAAGATATAAAGAATTTTAACATTCTTATGAAAACACATCAAGCCCCTGTTCCATTTTTTCTGAAAATGTGTTAAAATAATTTGATAAAAATTTATCTCAATTGCAAGAGACGGAAAGGAATGGCAGGAGAAAATGGAAAATCTGCACGCATCACATCGGGAAAGAATGCGTCAAAGATTGTTGGAACACGGCGCCGAAGCGATGCATGATCACGAGATACTGGAAATGCTGCTGTATTATGCCATTCCCAGAGGGGATACCAATCCCATTGCTCATCGGTTGATCAATGCTTTCGGCAGTCTGACCGGTGTGTTGGAGGCTGCTCCGGAAGATTTGGTGAAAATCGAAGGAGTCGGAGATCGTTCTGCTTCGCTGATCAAATTGATTACCCCAATTTGCAAACGGTATTTAAAAGATCGGAGCGAACACAATCGACCGATGGTGAAAGAACGGGACTATGGGCCGTTTATGAGCCGCTTCTTTGTAGGGGAAAAGGATGAAGCGGTGTACGCTGCTGCACTGGATAACAATCGATGTGTGTTGGCAACCCGATGTGTTGGAAGAGGTTCTGTGAATGCCACAGCAGTCAGTGCCCGAAAGATTGTGGAATTTGCTGTCCAAACCAATGCTGTTGCCATTATTTTGGCCCACAATCATCCCAACGGTTCCGCATTGCCCAGCAGAGCAGATGTGAAGACCACAAGTCATGTGCGAACTGTTTTGGAATTTCTTGGAATCGAATTGGTGGATCATGTGATTGTATCGGGAGAAGATTATCTTTCTTTGCGTGCCAACGGGCAACTGCATCTTTGATTCCCAGACAAAAACCGACAGGAGATTTGGATTATGGCAGAGTCTTTGTTCAAATTGGTCGCCCCTTATGAGCCCACCGGTGATCAACCGGAAGCCATCAGACGATTGACAGAAGGGGTTTTACGAGGTGATCGGGAACAGACCTTGAAAGGCGTTACCGGTTCGGGAAAGACCTTTACCATGGCGAATGTGATTGCCAATGTGAACCGTCCCACCCTGATCCTTTCCCACAACAAAACCCTTGCCGCCCAACTTTGCAGCGAATTTCGTTCCTTTTTCCCCGAAAATGCGGTGGAATATTTTGTTTCCTATTATGATTATTATCGACCGGAAGCCTATCTTCCGGGGACAGACACCTATATTGAAAAAGATAGCTCTATCAACGATGAGATTGATCGGCTGCGCCTTTCTGCCACCGCATCCCTTTGTGAACGGCGGGATGTGATCATTGTTGCCAGCGTTTCCTGTATTTACAGCATCGGCAACCCCATTGAATATCAAAAACAGATCGTCTCAGTTCGGGAAGGGCAGCTCCTTGATCGGGATGATCTTTGCAGAAGTCTGATTGCCCTTCAATATGAGCGAAACGACGTTGCATTTTCCCGAAATAAATTTCGGGTGAGAGGGGATACCTTGGAAGTTTTTCCCTCAAACGAGGCGGAATCTGCGCTGCGTATCAGTTTTTTCGGTGATGAGGTGGAGCGCATTTCAGAAATCGATCCCATTACCGGAAAAGCCAAGCGGCGGTTTGCCCATGCCGCCATTTATCCGGCATCCCATTATATTGTGGATCAAAACGAGATGGCCGGCGCTCTTTCTTTGATCGAAAAAGAAATGGAAGATCGGGTGGCGGTTTTCGAGCGGGAAGGAAAGCTTTTGGAAGCCCAGCGCATCGAGCAGCGCACCCGATATGATATGGAACTCTTGCGGGAAATCGGCCGCTGCAAAGGAATTGAAAATTATTCCAGAGTTTTGGCCGGAAGAGAACCGGGCGCAATTCCTTACACCCTGTTTGAATATTTCCCCAAAGACTTTTTGTTATTTGTGGATGAATCCCATGTAACCATTCCGCAGGTCCGTGCCATGTATGCCGGGGATCACGCCCGAAAACAGGTTTTGGTGGATTACGGTTTCCGATTGCCCAGTGCTTTTGATAACCGTCCGTTGCAGTTTGATGAGTTTTATGAACGGATCAACCAGGCCATCTATGTGAGCGCAACACCCCAGGAATTTGAAAAGAAAAAGAGCAGTCAGATTGTGGAACAGATCATTCGCCCCACCGGCCTTTTGGATCCGGAGATCAGTGTGCGCCCCACCGACGGGCAGATTGATGATCTTTTGGACGAAATTCGGGAACGAGTTGCCGTAAAAGAACGGGTGCTGATCACCACATTGACCAAGAAAATGGCCGAGGATCTGACCGCATATCTGGCGGACTCCGGCATCAAAGTGCGCTATTTGCACCACGATGTGGAAACGCTGGAGCGGATGGAATTGATTCGCCAGCTTCGCACAGGTGAATTTGATGTGTTGGTGGGGATCAATCTGCTTCGGGAAGGGTTGGATCTGCCGGAGGTTTCTTTGGTGGCCATTCTGGATGCCGATCAAGAGGGCTTTTTGCGCAGCGAAACCAGTTTAGTGCAGACCATCGGTCGTGCGGCACGCCATATAAACGGTAAGGTTATTCTTTATGCAGACGAAGTAACCCCCTCGATGGAAGCCGCTATTTCCGAAACAGTCAGACGCCGCCGTATCCAAGAGGATTATAACAAAGCAAACGGAATCACGCCGCAAAGTGTTCGAAAAGAGATTCGGGAACTTTTGGAGATCAGCAAGCCGGAAGAGCAGGTGGGCAAACGAAAGATCACCAAAAAAGAAAAGGATCGATTGGTCGAACAGCTTACAAAGGAAATGCGTGCCGCCGCAAAGGCGTTGGATTTCGAATATGCCGCTGCTTTGCGTGATCAGATTCGGGAATTACAGGGCGAAGTATAAAAAGAAGGAGCATCTGCTATATGCAACATGATCATATTGTGATCAAAGGCGCCAGAGAAAACAATCTGAAAAATATCAATCTCACCATTCCGAGAGATAAACTGATTGTTTTTACCGGTGTTTCCGGGTCCGGAAAAACCAGTTTGGCTTTTGATACCATTTATGCTGACGGACAGCGCCGGTATATGGAGAGCCTTTCCAGTTATGCCCGGCAATTTCTCGGGTTGATGGACAAGCCGGATGTGGATTCCATCGACGGACTTTCTCCTGCCATCAGCATTGATCAGAAGACCACAAGCAAAAACCCCCGTTCCACCGTCGGAACCGTTACTGAGATTTATGACTATCTCAGACTTTTGTATGCCAGAATCGGGGTGCCTCATTGTCCTGTTTGCGGCAGAGAGATCCGGCAGCAGACGGTGGATCAGATTGTGGATCGGATTCTCTCTTTTCCGGAAGGGAGCAGAGTGCAGATTCTGGCACCGATCGTTCGGGGAAGAAAAGGACTTTATGTCAAGGAGTTGGATGCTGCCCGCCGTTCCGGCTTTACCCGGGTGCGGATTGATGGAAATATGTTCGACCTGGAAGAGGAAATTTCACTGGATAAAAACAAAAAGCATACCATCGAAATTGTGGTGGACCGTTTGGTGGTGAAACCGGAGATCCGCTCCCGTCTTGCCGATTCCATCGAAACCGCTTCGGCCAAAACCGGCGGATTGGTCAATGTGCTCAACGGGGAAGAGGAGTTGCAGTTTTCCCAAAACTATTCCTGCCCGGATCATGATATTTCTGTGGAAGAACTGACACCCAGAATGTTCTCGTTCAACAATCCTTTCGGGGCTTGTCCCACCTGTTCCGGGCTTGGTTTTTTAATGCGGGTAGATCCTGAGTTGGTTTTATTCAATCCCGAATTGACCATTGCTGAGGGCGGGATCAAAGCCAACGGTTGGTATATTTCTGATGGAAATAATATGGCCGGGATGTATTACAAAGGGCTCGCCAAGCATTATAACTTTACACTTGATACTCCCATCAAAGACCTGACAGAGAAACAGATCCAGGTGATTTTGTATGGATCGGGCACCGAAAAAATCCGGTTTGAACGCAATATGAACGGCTATCAATCGGTATATGAGGGCGTCTTCGAAGGGGTGATCCCCAATTTGGAGCGTCGCTTCCGGGAAACCGGCAGCGCCTGGGTGCGTGATGATATTCAAAATGTGATGTCAGACAGTCCTTGCCCCGACTGCGGCGGAGAACGGTTGAAGGCAGAAAGCCTGGCGGTGACAATTGCAGGGGTAAACATCGCAGATTTCACGAAAATGAGCATCGATCAGGCTTTGCATTTTTTGGATACGCTGCAGTTGAGCGAAAAGGAATTGGCCATTGCTGAACGTATTCTCAAAGAGATCCGTTCCAGATTGGGATTCTTGAAAAATGTGGGACTTTCATATCTCACCCTTTCCCGTAACTCGGGAACTCTTTCAGGCGGCGAAAGCCAGCGGATTCGATTGGCAACCCAAATCGGTTCTTCTTTGATGGGCGTTTTGTATATTTTGGATGAACCCAGCATTGGGCTGCACCAGCGGGACAATTCCAAACTCATCGCCACCTTAAAGAATCTGCGGGATATGGGAAACACGGTGGTTGTGGTGGAACATGATGAAGAAACCATGACAAGTTGTGATCATATTGTTGATGTGGGTCCCGGTGCCGGGGTTCATGGGGGCGAAATTGTTTTTTCGGGCACACCCGAAGAGATCCTTTCCTGTGAGAAAAGTTTGACCGGTGCTTATCTTTCGGGAAAAAAGCAGATTCCGTTGCCTTCCGTGCGGAGAAAAAAGAAAGGCAGTTTGAAAATTGTTGGCGCAAGAGAGAATAATTTGAAATCCATTGATGTGACCATTCCTCTTGGGGTGATGACCTGTGTCACCGGGGTTTCCGGTTCCGGAAAATCCAGTCTGGTCAATGAAATTCTTTATAAAACTCTTGTTTCCAAACTCAACGGTGCCAAAACCCATCCGGGAAAATGTGATCGTATTGAGGGAATTGAGCAGTTAGATAAGGTGATTGCCATCGACCAAGCCCCCATTGGTAGAACTCCCAGATCCAATCCTGCCACCTATACCGGTGTATTTACCGAGATCCGCAATCTGTTTGCCGCCACAAACGAAGCAAAAGCCAGAGGGTATGCTTCCGGCCGCTT
>JAFQMB010000054.1 GCA_017421095.1 Oscillospiraceae bacterium | reverse complement strand
CTATGAGAATATTCCAAGAATGCTTCCAGAAGGTGTTCGTGCAATCGTAAAGAAGGATAGCTATGATATTCCACCAATTTTTGGTATGCTACAAAAGGACGGAAGCATTGCAGAAGAGCCCCTTTTTTGATGTTAATAAGAGAGCTGCTTTCTCCCTTTGGCTCTTCTTCTGGCCAACACTTTTCTGCCGTTGGCAGTCCGCATTCTTTTGCGGAAACCATGCTCCTTCTGGCGCTGACGCTTCTTGGGCTGATAGGTTCTGAACATGGAACACTCCTCCTTTCCCGGGCAAACCTCTACAAAAAAGCATTATAATAACTTTTCTGCAAGATGTCAAGCCCAATTTTCGGTGGGTTTTTCACTTCCCTTTTCCCGCATTTCACCAAGTTTTCCACAATTTGTGCCTGTCGGGTGGAAAAGACCCAACAGATTGTGTTTTACCCCGTCTTTTTCGGGGAAACGGGAAGAAAAAATTTCTCATTTTCCAAGAAAGATCACGGATTCTCATCCTCGGTCACAGGGGTTTCTGCCTCGGCTGCCGCTTCGGCCGCCTGCATGGCGCGGATTTCTTCCTCACTGGGCTCCCCTTCGGTGGCGGCTTCGGCCTTTTGAGCCTCTTCTTCGTGGTCGGCTCGGGCAACGGTGACAACATGGGCCTCATTTTCCACCCGCATCACCCGCACGCCGCCGGCATAACGGGATTGCAAAGCGATGCTTTCGGCCTCCACCCGGATGATCACACCCTCGTCGGTGATCATAATGGCGTCATCTTCCTTGGTAACGGTTCGGATGCCGGCCACAATGCCGCTCTTTTCGGTGATCTTATAGTTGATGATCCCCTTGCCGCCTCTGTTTTGCAGACGGTATTCGGTGAAGGGGCTTCTTCTGCCCTGGCCCTTTTGGGTGACAGTCAAAAGGCTGCCCTCCATATTGACCTTTTCCATGCCGACCACCTGATCCCCATCCTGCAGGGAAAGAGCTTTCACCCCTCTGGCGGTTCGGCCGATGGCGCGCACCTTTTCTTCGGCAATGCGGATGGCAAGACCGTTTTGGGTTCCGATCAAAAGTTCATCGTTGCCGTCGGTCAGCCGCACCCAGCCCAGAACATCCCCTTCATCCAGATTGATGGCTCTCAGGCCGCCTTTTCTGGCCGTTTGATAGGCGGAAAGATCGGTGCGCTTCAAAATGCCCTTTTGGGTGCACATACAAAGATATTTTCCCTCTTCAAAATTCTGGATTCGGATCATAGAGGTGATCTTTTCGCCCTCTTCCAGAGGCAGAAGGTTCACAATGTTGGTGCCTCTTGCCGTCCGGCTGCTTTCGGGCACCTCGTAGCATTTGAGCCGATAAACCTTACCGGCAGAAGAGAAGAACAAAACATAATCATGGGAAGAGCAGACAAACAGTTCCTCCACAAAATCCTCTTCTCTTCTGGTCATCCCGGAAACGCCTCTGCCGCCCCGCTTTTGCAGACGATAGGTGTCCACCGGCTGACGCTTGATATAACCGTAGTGGGTGAGGGTCAAAACACAGTTTTCTTCGGGAATCAGATCTTCCACGTCCACCTCGCCGGAAACGGGAACAATCTCGGTTCTTCTTTCATCCCCAAACTTATCGGCAACCGCCATGGCCTCTTCTTTGACCAGGTTCAAAATCTTCCGTTCATCCGCCAGAAGGGCTTCAAATTCTGCAATCTTCACCCGAATGGCATTCAGTTCGTCGCAGATTTTCTGTTTTTCCAAACCGGTCAGTTTGCCCAGCGTCATCTGGACCACATAGTCTGCCTGAATCTCATCCAGACCCAGTCGTTCCATCAAACGGGCTTTGCCTTCGGGAATGTTTTTGGAAGAACGCAGAATGGAGACAACCTCGTCGATGAAATCCAGTGCCTTGACCAGACCTTCCAGAATGTGGGCTCTCTCTCTTGCCTTGCGCAGATCAAAGATGGTGCGCTTGGTGATGATCTCCTCTTGGAATTTGATATAGTGGGTCAAAATTTCTTTCAACCCCATCACCTTGGGCTCGCCGTTGACCAGCGCCAGCATAATCACACCCACCGTATCCTGCAGTTGGGTGTAGGTATACAGTTTGTTGAGGACCACCTGGGCATTGGCATCTCTGCGCAGTTCAATAACCACGTGCATACCCTTCTGGTCGGATTCGTCCCGGATGTTGGTGATTCCTTCCACCCGTTTATCCTTCACCAGATCGGCAATGGCTTCCTGCAGTCTGGCCTTGTTCACCTGATAAGGCAGTTCGGTGATGACGATGCGCTCTTTGCCGTTTTTATCTTCCTGAATTTCCGCGCGGCCCCGCAGGGTGATCTTGCCGCGGCCGGTGGCATAGGCGCTTCGGATGCCGCTCATTCCCATGATGATGCCGGCGGTGGGAAAGTCCGGACCGGGGATATGTTCCATCAGTTCGGTAAATTCCGCTTCCGGATGATCAATAAGATAACAGATGCCGTTTGTCACCTCCCGCAGGTTGTGGGGCGGGATGTTGGTGGCCATGCCGACGGCAATGCCCGAAGAACCGTTCACCAAAAGATTGGGGAAACGGGCGGGCAGCACCACCGGCTCTTTCAACGAATCGTCATAGTTGGGCTGGAAATCCACCGTGTCTTTCTCAATTTCCGAAAGCATCAAGGTGGAAATCTTACTCATTCTGGCTTCGGTATAACGATAGGCTGCCGGAGGGTCACCGTCCACAGAACCGAAGTTTCCGTGACCGTCCACAAGGGGAGCGCGCATGGAGAAATCCTGGGCCAGACGCACAAGGGCATCATAGACACTGGCATCCCCGTGGGGGTGATATTTCCCCAAAACACTACCGACGGTGGCAGCACACTTTTTATGGGGTTTGGAAGGGACAATGCCCTCTTCGTTCATGGTATAAAGGATCCGGCGGTGCACCGGTTTCAAACCGTCGCGCACATCCGGCAGGGCACGGGAAACAATCACGCTCATGGCATACTGCAAAAAGCTGCTTTTCATGTGCTTTTCCAGATCCACCTGAATGACTCTTCCGCCCGGTTGGTCCATTCTTTCCTTCTCGTCCATTTTTTCTCCGTCCTTTTTGTTTTAACAGATGGTTTCTTATTCTGCCTTATTTTCTTCCGGCAAGGTGACCTCGCCGCTCATGGCTCTGGCAGGCAGGGTGGCATCCTTTGCGATTTTCATCTGTTTTGCGGGCAGCTTTTGACACAGTCTTTCCCGCACGCCGAAAATTTCCTCTTCGGTCATTTTATATTTTTCCAAACAAAAGAGTTTCTGATCCGCCACACTGATCAGGAAACAATCTCTCTGATCTTCGGCAAACAGGTGTTTGTCATAGGCAAAAAACTCTTCGGTGGAGGCTTCCCCAACCCCGATGCCGTCTTCATAAAAGGTGATAACAAATTCCTGGGTCATGGAACCGATAGCCGTCGCCCGCTTGTTTTTCTCGGTAATGGCGATGATCCAATAAAAGGCGGCAAACCCGAAACAGATCAAGGCGATCATCAGTTTGTTTTCCCCGGCAACGGGATGAAGAATTTCCGCCACCAAGAAATAAACCGAAAGGGCCAGCAAAATCACCGTAAAAATGATCCGTTTGAGAAGATTGTGTTTTCTGTCCACATAATTTAAGGCTGCAAGCCCCGCCTTTTTGCTCAGGCGATAGTGAATCTTCAACCCGCCTTCCCTTTTTTCGGAAGGGGCGATCTCTTCTTCCACCGGAGGAAGAAATTCGGTGATGCCGCCGTTTTCTTCCACAACCGGTTCGGCCGCCGTTTCTTCCGGGGCTGTTTCCTTGATCATTTCTTTTTCATCCATCATCTTTCAAAACTCCCCGTTACACATCCAGATTGGTGGCAAATTTCGCATTTTTCTGGATAAATTCTTTTCTGGGTTCCACCTTATCGCCCATCAGAACCGTAAAGGTGGTGTCGGCCGCCACCGCATCTTCCATATGCACCTGCAGCATGGTGCGGGTGGCAGGATCCATGGTGGTTTCCCAAAGCTGATCGGGGTCCATTTCACCAAGACCTTTATAGCGCTGAATTTCTGCCTTGTTTTCAAAGAAGTCTTTGTTATACTGGATGCGTTCTGCATCGGTATAGGCATATTTCACCGTCTTGCCCTTCCAAAGCTTATAAAGGGGCGGCTGGGCAATATAAACATGGCCCTCTTCGATCAGCTGGGGCATATGACGGTAAAAGAAGGTGAGAAGCAGGGTGCAGATGTGGGCACCGTCCACGTCAGCATCGGCCATGATGATAACCTTGCCGTAACGCAGTTTGGAAATATCAAATTCTTCGCCGATGCCGCAGCCGAGAGCGGTGATCACCGGGGTGAGTTTTTCGTTGGAATAAACCTTGTCCAGTCTGGCCTTTTCCACATTCAGCATCTTCCCCCACAAGGGCAAAATGGCCTGAAAGGAACGCTGTCTGCCCTGTTTGGCAGAGCCGCCTGCAGAGTCACCCTCGACGATATAGATTTCGGTGTTTTCGGGGTTGCGGTCAGAGCAGTCGGCCAGCTTGCCGGGCATGGAGGAAGATTCCAACACGCTCTTTCTTCTGGTCAGATCTCTTGCCTTTCTGGCGGCTTCTCTTGCTCTGTTTGCCTGCATGGCCTTTTCCAGGATCATCTTGGCCACCGCAGGGTTTTCTTCCAGATAGGTTCCCAGCTTTTCCGAAACCATATTTTCCACCAAAGGACGAACCTCGGTATTGCCCAGTTTTCCCTTGGTCTGCCCTTCAAACTGGGCTTCCTGGACCTTCACACTGATGACGGCGGTCAGACCCTCTCTCACATCCTCGCCGGAAAGCTTGTCCCCTTCCTTGATGATGTTCTTTTTCTTGCCGTAATCATTGAAAACCCGGGTCAAAGCATTCCGGAAACCCACCTCGTGAGTGCCACCCTCGATGGTCCGCAGGTTGTTGGCGAAAGAGAGAATGTTTTCGGAATATTTATCGTTATACTGCAGCGCCACCTCGGCGGTGCTGGTCTTTCCTTCAGCAGAAAGATAGATCACATTCTCATGCAAAAGGGTGACACCCTGTTCCTTGTGAATGTGTTCCACAAAGCTTCGCACGCCGCCCTCATAATGGAGTTCGTTGACGGTGGCTTCCTCTTCGCCCTTTCTCAAATCCCGGAAAAGGATGTTGATGCCGGCATTGAGGAAGGCCTGTTCCCGCAGACGGGTCAAAAGGGTTTCGTAATCAAAAACCAGCTCTTCAAAAATGGTTCCGTCGGGCTTGAAGAGAACCTCGGTGCCGTGTTTCTCGCCGCAATCGCCGATGATCTTGACCTCTTCATCCGGATGGCCTTTTTGGAAGGATTGATAATATTTCTTTCCCTCGGTATAAACGGTGACCTTCATCCATTCCGAAAGGGCGTTCACCACGCTGGCGCCCACGCCGTGCAAACCGCCGCTGATTTTATAGGCGCCGCCGCCGAATTTGCCGCCGGCGTGCAAAACGGTGTAAACCACCGTCAGGGTGCTGATGCCCATTTTGGGATGGGTGTGAACCGGAACACCCCGGCCGTTATCCAAAACGCGGATCACATCCCCCGGCAGAATATCCACAATGATCTGATCACAATATCCGGCCAATGCCTCGTCGATGGCATTGTCCACAATCTCATAAACCAGATGATGCAGTCCTCTGGGGCCGGTGCTGCCGATATACATACCCGGCCGTTTGCGCACCGCTTCCAGCCCTTCCAACACCTGGATCTGTTCCGCACCGTATGCCTGGTTCGAATCGGGAATCTGCTGTTCCGCCATTTTTATTTCCTCCGTTTTGGATGGATCATCAAAATCCATCGGTTTTCTCTTTTTTAAACAAAAAACAAAATCTATTTTTATAAACCGATGATACCGGTTCGTTTTTTCAATGTTTTCGGCGAGATCTGCGCAATATAAACGATCTCTTTTCCTTTTTCGTCTCGGCAGAGGACAAAAGATTTGGGCATTTCGGGAGAAACATTGACCACCCTGCCCTCTTTGGTTGCCTTTGCAAGAAAGGCCCGGGTCTCTTTTTCCAAGGTGGCATTTTCCAGATCAAAAATGCCGATCACATCCTTTTGCCGGACCACAACATCCTGCCCCAAATGGAGAAACAAAGACCCTCACTTCCTTTCTTTTGAAAGAAATCAGAAAGGCTTTTCGCCGATTCTGCCCTCTTTCACATAAAAATTCTTTCCTTCAGCCAACACCCCGGATTTTTGTTCTTCGCAGGCCGAAACAAAAATCTGTCTGCCGGTGATGCGATTCAAAAGGTGATCCTGCCGCCGGTTATCCAGTTCACTGAGCACATCATCCAGCAAAATCACCGGGCTTTCTCCGGTTCGTCTTTCCAGTAAAGATGCCTCAGAAAGTTTCAAGGCCAAAACAATGCTCCGTCTTTGCCCTTGCGAACCGTAAATTCTCGCATTTTTATCATCCAAAAGGAGTTCCACATCATCTTTATGCGGTCCTCTGGAACAGGAAAGGTTTTTCAGATCGGTCATTCTGGCCGCCTTCAGTTCCTTTGCCAACTCTTCCACATTTTCTGCCTTCGCCCCCGGCTGATATTTCACCGTGAGTTTTTCTTTGCCTCCGCTGAGGGTTTCATAAGCAAGAAGACTTTCCTCTGCAAGCTGTTCCAAAAACTGTCTTCTTGTTTCTTTGAGCGCAAAACCGTAAAGGGCGAGTTTTTCGTCATACCCATCCAACAGAAAGTTTTTCTCTTTCTCGCCGATCTCCTGGCGAAGCAGCGCGTTTTTGTGATGTAAATAAGCCCGATAACGGGTCAGTTGATCCAAATATTTTCTGCTGCTCTGACAAAGAGAGGCATCCAAAAAGTTTCTTCTTCCCTCCGGTCCGCCGGAAACAAGGCCAAGATGGATGGGCGAAAAGGCCACACAGATGAGATTTCCGGTAAAATCCGCCTTTTTGGGCAGATCCACCCCGTTCATCCGGGTAAATTTTTCCGCCCCGAGAGAAATGGTGAGTTTGATCTCTCTTTTTTTATTTGCAACTCCGGCCTCCAACAAACAGGATTGCCGGCCAAAGGTGGGAAGTTCCGCCTGTTTGGCTCCTCTGAAACTTCTTGCCCCGGTGCAAAGCCAAATGGCTTCCAGCAAATTGGTTTTTCCCTGGCCGTTTTCACCCAAAACAAGATTGACCCCCGGCCCGGGAGAAATTGTGGCATCTTCCAGATTCCGAAAGGAGCGAAAACCAAATTCCCGAATGATCATTTTTTCGCTCCTTTCCTTTTTTTCGATCAGTCTTCCTTTTTCACACAGAAGGAAAAGGCGTTTTCTCCGTCATCCACCGAAAAAACATCCCCGGGATAGAGTTTTTTGCCCCGAACAAGGCAAAGTTCCCCGTTGACAGAGACCATTTCCTGCTCGATGGCCAGTTTTGCCTCTCCTCCGGTCATCACCACACCGGAAAGTTTCAACGCCTGATCCAGTTTGATAAAGGGGGTATAAATCAAAAGTTCTTCCATTCGTCAATCCTCTTTCATCCGAACGGGCATCACAAGATAGAGGAAGCTGTCCCCTTCCACCGGCAGAATCCGCAAGGGGTTCAAAGAACCGCTGAGCTTCAAAATCACCTCGTCTGCCTCATAGGCACGAAGAGCATCACTGATAAATTTAGCGTTAAAGCCGATCTTCACCCGTTCCCCCTGCACATCGGCGGCAATTTCGTCGGTGGCGTGGCCAAGGCCGGTCTGACAATCGGTTCTGATCATGTTGTTTTCCATCAGAAAACGGACGCTGGATTTGGTTCGCTCGGTCAAAATCAAAGAGGTTCTGTCGATGCTGCGCATCAGATCCTTGGTTTTCACCCGCACCACGGTATTTTCATTTTTAGGAACCGCGGCGTTATAGTCGATGAAGTTGCCCTCCAACAGACGGCTGATCATTTTGCAGGAACCAAAAGTGAAACAGACATGTTTCTTTCCGGCACAGACGGTGATCTTTTCTTCTTCCTCGTCGCTGAGCATTCTGGCAAGTTCGTTCATGGTGCGGCCGGGAATGATGATCTTAATATCCTTATCCATCTCCACCTTTTCTTTGCAGACGGCAATGCGGCAGCCATCACAGGAAACCATAGAAAGGACCCCGTCTTTGATTTCAAACAAAATTCCCGTCTGAATGGGCTTGTTTTCATTCTGGCCTACCGAGAAAATGGTCTGCCGGATCATATGCTTCAACAGATATTGAGGCAGTTCCACTTCTCTTTCGGTTTCGAAAACCGGCAAAACGGGATAATCATTGGCATCCAGCCCCAGCATGGTATATTCGGTTTTGCCGCCGCTGATTTTCACCACAAAAGAATCGGTGTTCTCAATGGTCACCGTGGAAACATCCAGATTTTTGATCATCTCGCCGAACATTCTGGCATTGAGGACCAGCTTACCCTCTTCTTTGCAGGCACAGGGCATTTCCTTTGTGATGCCGATTTCCATATCAAAACCGGTCACGGTCAGTTTTTCGCCCGAAGCCTGCAAAAAGACCCCTTCCAGAACCGGAAGTGTGTTTCTGGAAGAAACGGCCTTCTGGGCATGTTGCACACAGGAGGAAAGAAGACTGGTGTCACAGGTTAAAATCATAATCGGTACCTCACTTTCCCATAATCATAAAATGACTGGTTAAAAATTTTGGTGTTTCGGGCGCGCGCAGGCGCGCACAGGAAGAAAGAAAGATAAAAGACTTTTATAGTCGTCATAATAAGGGGGGCAAAATGTGGGGAAAAGGGAAAAATGCCTTGTAAACAAGCCTTTTTTTGCCAAGGAAAACAACAGGGATAACAAACAACTTTTCCACTTTCATCCAAAAAATGAAAAAATGAATGTGAAAAAGATTGAAAAAAAGTGAAAAAGTGTGGGGAAAAGGAAAGAAAAAACAGCAAAACCAAAGAATTCCAAAAAGACTTTTTATAGAGATCTTACGAAAAAGAAAGGGGAATTATTCGTTGCTGACGTTCTTTTTGATTCCCTCAATCACATCGGCAAAAGAGCGGTCTTCTTCCATTTTTTCAGAGATACGCTCACAACCGTAAAGAACGGTGGTGTGATCTTTGCCGCCGAAATAATTGCCGATCTCTTTCATGGTCAAAGAGGTCATTTCCTTTATTAAATAGAAACAAACATGGCGGGAAAGGGCTAAATCTGCGGTTTTTCTTCTGGAACGGATATCTTCCACACTCACCGAGAAGGTGGAAGAAACCTCCTGCATGATCCGATCGATCACCGTTTCGGTGGGCTTGTTTTGCATCACAATCTCGTTGATGATCAGCTGCACCACAGAAAGAGAGGGTTTTTTGCCTTCCAGGTTTTTCAGGGCAGCCAGTTTGGTCACAACCCCTTCAATCTGACGGATGTTGCTTTTGAGTTTGTTGGCCAGCATCTCCACCACATCGGAACCCAGTTCCAGATTTTCGCTTTCGGCCTTTCTGCGGATGATGGCAACTCTCGTTTCAAAATCGGGAATCTGAATATCGGTGATCAGGCCGGATTCAAAACGGGTCTTGATGCGATCCTGCAGGGTGGGAATTTCTTTGGGCGGCCGGTCGCTGGTGAGGACGATCTGTTTGCCGTAATGATAAAGATCGTTAAAGGTGTGGAAGAATTCTTCCTGCACCCGCTCTTTGTTGGCCAAAAACTGAATATCGTCCATCAACAGCACGTCCACCTTGCGATATTTGTTTTTGAACGCATTCAAGTTGTCTTCCTGAATGGCGTTGATGAATTCATTGGTGAACTGCTCGCATTTGACATACAAAATCACGCTGCCGGGTCTTGTTTCTTTGATCTTGTTTAAGATACCAAAAAGAAGATGGGTTTTTCCAAGTCCGGATTTGCCGTAAATAAATAAAGGGTTATAAGAACAGGTGGCATCGTTGGCCACTGCCTGGCAGGCGGCAAAGGCAAAACGGTTGCCCTCCCCCACCACAAAGGTGTCAAAGGTGTATTCCTCAGGGGTGTTTCCGAAATGAGAAACGGGGGCAGAAACCGGAGCGGGCTTTTCCTTTTTTTCCTGTTCTTCCGCGCAAAGAATTTCCAGGGAAACTTCAAATCCCAAAACATCGGCCAAATATTGTTCCAGGGTTGCTTTATAATTTTTCTCGATCAAAGACTGTTGAAAATGGGTATCCACCTCCACCACCGCCCGGTCGCCGGCAAGATCCAACGGACGAATGATCGAGATCCAAAGATCATAGGCAAAGGAATTATATCTGGGATCGTTTTTAAACTGCTCACAGATCAGTTCCCAAATTTGCTCAAAGGATTTGATGGTCATATGTATCGACTCCTAAAATAAAATAGCGGGGGAAGAATCACAAAAAGTTATAAAAAAGAAAGAAAAAAGGAAGAGAGCCGACAAAAGGACGAAATGCTCCCATATTCCTTTTTATTGTATCAAAAGTTGATCAAAAAAGCAAGTTTGTTCCCTCTCTTTCTTCTATAAAAATTATGCAATTCTCACCAGACCCCTCAAATTTGGCTTTTAAGGCCATAAAAAGCCACAAGAGGGGGAACCCGTATAGAAACAATACCTCTTTTTTTGAGATTATAGTAGGAAAAAAACAAAAATGAAAGAAAAAAGACGAAAAAAAGGAAAGGAGGAAAAGAAGGTGTGAAAAACGGGAAAAAACAAAAAACCGAGACAGAAAAGAAGAAAGAAAAAAACAGATTATCCCATCTTTTTCCTTTTGTATTTCACATCCTTTTCACAAACAAAAAACAGCAAAAAAAAGAAGACCCTGCCTGAAAAAAGAAGCAAGATCTTCTCGCGATTAACAAAGTTATCCACATTTTTTTACCTTTGGTTTTCAAAGAAAAAAGAACCCAAAAAAAGGCAAAAAAGTGTTGTGAAAATCTGTTTGGAAAAGTCAATACTCCTCTTCCAGTTCTTTGGCCAAGGTTTCCAGCAAACGGTCTTTTTTGATGAAAACGGTATCACTTTCCATAAAATCCAAAAAAGAGCCGGCAGTGGCTTTATTTTCCAAACAATAGACCGTCTGTTCCCGGCAAAGAGGTGTTTGCTCCAACTTTTTGGCGGTTCTGTGGCCGCAAAAAGGATCATTTGGATCTTTCGGAAGCAAAATCACAATCATTTTTCCGGTTTCTTCTCCCATACAATGAAGATATAACAGCCGCAAAAGAAAGAAAAGGCCCAAGAGCGCAAGAGAGCCGAGCAACAGTCCGAAAAGCAAAAGATCCTGCATCCTTTCCACCCCGTTTTCGGTTTATTCGGATAAAGTCCGGATTATCTTATGGTTTTTGCAGAAAAAGGTGCGAAAGGAGGCAAAAAAATTCCAAAAAAAGATGAAAGAAAGAAAAAAGCGTGCTATAATGAATTTGATTATATAGGAAAGAAAAAGAAAACAATACAGGAGGCGATCAAAATGAGCGATAAAAAACTCCGCCTGGTGGATAGTCACACCCATTCCAACTGCTCCTTTGACGGTCATTTCACCCACAAAGAAATGGCAGAGGCGGCAAAAAAGGCAAATGTGGCGATTCTTGCCATCACCGATCACTGCGATCTTGTTTGTGTGGATTGCGAGATGAATGAGCGCAACAAACAGGATATTTACCGTTCTTTCGAGGAAACCAAAAAGGTTCAGGTAGAAGGGGTGAAGATGCTGGCCGGGATTGAACTGGGCCAATATCTGCACAGAAAGGAAACTGCACAGGAGATTTTGGCAGAAAAAGAATGGGATTTTGTTTTGGGCAGCCTTCATAACACCTATGAAAACGAGGATCCTTATTTCGTCAATTTCTTTACCTGGGAAGACAGCGAAGCCCAGATCTTTTATGAAAACTATCTGCGGGAACTTCTTTGGGCGGCAAGAGAGGCCGATTATGATTCTCTGGCCCATATTACCTATCCTGTTCGTTATATTGTGGGGGATTATGAAAAGGAACTGGTGGAAGACCGGCTCTTTGGTTTATACCGACAGATTCTGGAAACAGTGATCGAACGGGACAAATCATTGGAAATCAACACCGGCGGAATCCGGAAAAAAATCGGTCTGCCCAGCCCGGATGAGGAATTGATCCGCTTTTATTATTCCATTGGCGGCAGAAAAATCACCGTGGGCAGCGACGCCCATTATACCGAACATGTGGGCGCCGATCTGGAAGAAACCTGCCGCCTTTTGAAAGAGATTGGATTTGAGGGTGTGCAGATTTATGAAAAACGCATTCCCACCCTCTTCACCTTTGAAGAGATGGGAATTTGAAACAGAGCAGAAAGGAGAAAAAACGATGAATCAAATTTTGAATCTCTTGGCAGAAGATGCCTCGCTGAGCATTCATCAGCTGGCCGTGATGACCGGAAAAAGCGAAGAGGAAGTCAAAAAAGAAAAAGAAATGCTGGAAGAGGCGGGAATCATCAAGGGATACCGTGCGGTGATCGATTGGGATAAAACAGAGAAAGAGGATGTGACCGCCCTGATCGAGATCCGGGTTTCCCCCAAGGCCCATTTGGGATTTGATGAAATCGCCCGTCAGATTGCCTCTTTTGAAGAGGTGGAAAGTGTTTTTCTCATGTCCGGCAGCTTTGATCTCTGCGCCACCGTGGTGGGAAAAAGTTTGAAAGAGGTTGCCTTCTTTGTTTCGGGAAAACTGGGGGTTATGGACTCGGTTCTCTCCTGCGCCACCCATTTTATTTTGAAAAAATATAAAGACAGCGGTATCAGCTTCGGGGATGAACCGGAAGATGAACGCGGCCGCGAATGAGGGTTTCATGGATTATCAAAAATTACTCAATCAAACGGTGCAGGAGATCAAACCTTCCGGCATCCGAAAATATTTTGATCTGGCCCACCAAATGAAAGATGTGATTTCTCTTGGGGTGGGGGAACCGGATTTTGCCACGCCCTGGGAAATCCGCCAGGCGGGGATCGACTCTTTGAAGGAGCGCAAAACCTGGTATACCGCCAATCGAGGGTTGGAAAAGCTCTGCTGTGCCATCAGCAAATATTATATGGAACGCTTTGGTCTTTGTTATGCTCCAAACGCCGAAATTATGGTGACGGTGGGCGGCAGCGAGGCCTTGGATCTGGCCATTCGGGCGCTGATTTCCCCCGGGGATGAGGTGATCATTCCCCAGCCCTCTTTTGTCTGTTATGAACCCATCACCCGTCTTTGCGGCGGAGTGCCGGTGATCATTGAAACCAAGGCGGAAGACAGCTTCAAACTGCGGGCAAAGGATCTGGCGGCGGCCATCACCGAAAAGACCAAACTGCTGGTGCTGCCCTTCCCTGCCAACCCCACCGGCGCGGTGATGCGAAAAGAGGATCTGGAAGAGATTGCAGAGGTTTTGCGGGAAAAGGAGATTATGATCCTTTCGGACGAGATCTATTGCGAACTTACCTATGGCAGCCCCCATGTTTCCATCGCCCAACTGGAAGGGATGCAGGAGAAAACCATTTTGGTGGGCGGCTTTTCCAAAAGTTTTGCCATGACCGGCTGGCGGCTGGGTTATGCGCTGGCCCCCGAAGCTGTTCTCAAACAGATGCTCAAAATCCATCAGTTTGCCATTATGAGCAGCCCTACCACCAGCCAATATGCGGCCATCAAAGCCATGAGCGATTATGAGGGATATATTGCCCCCATGCGAGAGGAGTATGACCGCCGCAGAAGACTGATTGTGGAAGGATTCAATCGGCTGGGGTTGACCTGTTTTCAGCCGGAAGGGGCATTTTATATCTTCCCTTCCATTAAAAAAACCGGCCTGACTTCCGAAGAATTTTGCCAAAAACTGTTGCAGGAAGAACGCTTGGCTCTTGTGCCCGGCACCGCCTTCGGCGATTGCGGTGAGGGATATGTGCGGGTGTCTTATGCCTATTCTTTGAAACACATCACCCAAGCTTTGGAACGGCTGGAAAAGTTTATGAAGCAATTCGATTAAATAAGGAGGTGGCGGAATGTTGCTTGTGCAGTATGCGGCGGCCAAGATCAACCTTTATTTGGAGATCACAGGGCGTCTGGAAAATGGCTATCACAGTATGCGGATGCTCAATCAGACGGTGGATCTTTGCGACAAACTGACTCTGGCAGACGGCACCGGCGGGCTCACCCTTTCCTGTGATGAAAAAAACATCCCCACCGACAAAAGCAACCTGGTTCTTCGAGCAGCAGAGGAATTTTTAAAAGCCTCGGGCCTTGCCCTTCCTGCCGGCGGATTGCATTTTATCCTGGAAAAAAAGATTCCCTCTCAAGCCGGGCTTGGGGGCGGAAGCGCCGATGCGGCGGCCGCTTTGAAAATGCTGCAAAAAAGGTTTTCTTCGCCCCTTTCCAAAGAAAAACTCTTTGAATTGGCGGAAAATCTGGGGGCCGATGTGCCCTTTTCTCTGTTGGAAGGAACCGCAAGAGCAGAGGGAAAGGGCGAGATTTTGATGCCGCTGCCCCCTTTGAAAACCGGCTGCTTTTTGATTGCAAAGCCGAGTGTCGGTGTTTCCACCAAAGCGGCCTTTGAGGCCTTTGATCGGGAAAAAACAAGATGCAGCGGCGATTTCTTTGTCGCAAAAGAGGCGCTGGAGCAACAAAATCTTTCCAACCTGGGAAATTTGGTTTATAACCATTTCGAAGCCCTTTGCGAAGGGAAGGAAATTCGGCAAATCAAAGAAAAACTGCTGTCCTTCGGGGCGCTTGGGGCGGCTATGACCGGTTCGGGCAGCGCGGTTTTCGGGCTGTTTGAAAATGAAAAGGCGGCAAACGAGGCCAAAAAGCAAATGATGGGTCAGGTGGATTTTCTGGCACTGGCCCGTCCTTGCAGCGCTTCTCCGGCAATTGATTAAACCGGATTTTTCTGTTAAAAATAAGAAAGGGGAAAACGGATGATGCAGGAAAAAGAAGATCTTCTTTTTTTGCAACAGATCGCAAGAGAATGGGATCTGGGCAATTTGCTTTCTCCCCCAAAAAAGATTTCCGGCGGGCTCACCCATAAAATGGCCCGATTGACTACCGAAAAGGCGGATCTGGCGGTCAAACTGCTCAGTACTGAAATTATGGCCAGAGAGGATGCCAAGGGAAATTTTTCGGCGGCGGAAGAATGGGAAGAAAAAATGGAAGCCCTTTCTCTGCCGGCGGTTTATGCCATAAAAAAAGACGGAAAAAAGATGCACCGGCTGGAGGGCAGATATTATTATCTCTTTCCCTGGTTTGAGGGTCGTATCCTGAAACAGGAGGAGATCACAATCCGTCAGGCCGAAAAGATGGGAAACCTCTTGGCAAAGATCCATCAGATCGGAAAGAGCGAAGGGGAAAAGGAATCTGTCCCGGAAATGGATTTTGATCGGCCGGTTTCCTTGCTGGCGTCGGTGGATGCGGAACTTTATGCCATATTTTTGGATGTTTTGCCGCTGTTGAAAGAAAAAATTGCCCGGGCAAAGGCGGCACAAAACCATCTTCCCACTACCCAAAGCCTCTGCCACAATGATATGGATCCAAAAAATGTGCTTTGGCAGGCAGACAGGGAAACCTTTGCGTTGATCGATCTGGAATGCCTTTCCTCCGGTTCGCCCCACAGAGAATTGCTGGAAACGGCGATGGCCTGGTCGGGGGCGTCGGAAGAGGTGTTTGATCCCGCCCGAATGCAGGCCTTTCTTTCGGCCTATTTGAAAGAAAACAAAGATCTGCCCGCTGCCTGCTGGTCTGCGGTTTTGGATTCCTTTGTGGGTGAGATGGAATGGCTGGCATTCAATCTCCGCCGGGTGTTGGAAAAAGAAACCTTTTCTTTGAAGGAGCAGGCACTGGGAAAAGAAGAGTGTATCAAAACCATAAGGCAGATCAAAATCAAAGAAAGCCGAAGAGAACAGATTCTTTCTGTGACGGAATCTTGTTTTTATGACAAAAAATAACCCAAAAAAGGAGGAAAAAAGAATGGCTGTTTTGACCCTGACAACAATGAATTTTGATGAAGTGATCGCCGGCGAAAAAAAGGTGCTGGTGGATTTTTGGGCGCCCTGGTGCGGCCCCTGCCGGATGGTTTCTCCCATTGTGGATGAGATCGCCGAAGAAAACGATGCTTTTTTGGTCGGCAAGGTGAATG
>JAFQMB010000053.1 GCA_017421095.1 Oscillospiraceae bacterium | reverse complement strand
TTAAGAAGCATAGACTCTCTTGACAAGGAATACTTTAGGTGGGTATATGTTGACAACATATACACTTACGGTTTAAAGTTTATTAAAGAGGATTTTTGTTATTCTTTTCTTAAAAAGGGATTTTCAAAATTGCTCGAATGTGCAAAAAATCAAGATTACAAACAACTCGAAACTCTTGCAGACGCATTACATAACACACCAATCTTTTTTGCCGAAGGTTGCAAGAATTTGAAAAAAGCTGTCAAAATTCAGTTTGCGCAGTATAATAGCATCTATAAAACCAATTTACAGAAAGAATTATCCAATTGAAAAGCTCCCACAAAAAGCGAGGTGAATTTCACCTCGCTTTCTTGCGTCAACACCCGTTTTTACAGGTCAATCATTTACTTTTCGGCGAAAATATGGTATATATTATATAGACTCTTTCATCAATAGGAGGATACGATGCTCTTTATCAGTGTGGAAGATTTTTTCAGCAAAGCGGGCAGCATAAAACGCTTGGACAGAGAAACAGAAAAAGCTCTTGCAAAGCAGATGCTTGCAGGAGACACGGCGGCAAGAGAAACACTGATTCAAAGTTATTATTTCCTGGCTTCTGCCTTTATCCATCGCGCTCCCCGGTCAATTCAAACGCTGAACACGGTCTATACCTGCCTTTCGGAATTGGAAAAGGGTGTGGGCAGTTTCAATTTTTTGCAGGACGGTGAAACCTTTTCTCACCATTTGAGTTGGCGGTTTCGTCAATGCATCACCCGTTGTCTGGTGGGACCACCGGATCAAAAATGAAAACAGCAGCGCCTTTCGCGCTGCTGTTTTTTGTTGTAAAATTGATACGGAAAACATCATCCTATCCAGGCAATCACACATTTTTAAGTGATTTTCCCGTCTTTTTGCGGCAGATTGCCGAAAGCAAAATGCAGGTGAGGCTGAAAAGCGCCACAGAACCCCAAACAAATGCAAACACATTATCCCCCGTTGGCGGAGAATCAGGTTTATCGTCCTCCTCATTGATCACACCGTCAGTAAAGGTGATATTGGATTTTGCCTTGGCATAAGTCTCTCCGATGACACCGTCAAGGTGCTCTGCAATGTAACTTTCAAGCACTTCCACATCCAACGTTCCTTCGGCATCCAAAATCTTCGCATCCTGAAACATGGTCATACCGCCGCCAAACTCAAGGAGGAAATAGTTAAAGCCTGCAAGAACATAACTGTCATCCGGGTCGAGCGTTTTATATACACCGCTTTCTTTATCCAGGACTTTTACGTTATACACACGGCGCTCCCCGTCCACCTTGATGAAAAATCCGTTTTCATCAACCGTTACAGCAGTGGGAATCGACCTGTTGACCGAGAAGGTCACGCCCGACATATGGGGGAAAGAGCCATCTTCTTCGGGATAGTTCATCACGCCCATTTCAAGCATATCCAGCAAAATCTGTCCTGTAATCTCTGCCGTCACAACCTGGTTATTGAACGGGAAAACCGAGAAAATATCATTGAAGGTCACATCTCCTGATTCCATAGGCGCACGAAGACCGCCGCCATTGACAAAGGAAATATCCGCGCCGGTCACAACGCGAAGAGCGTCGGAACAAAGATTGCCAAGATTGGTTTCACCCTTTCGCACCAAGCGGTTGCCATCCTTATCGTGTGTGATAAGATCAACCGTGGATTCGCCGATCTTTCGATTGCCGAGTTGGGCATAATTCTCGTTGATTGCGGCTATGTATGCATCAACATCTGCGTCGGTCTTTGTGTAGGTTTCGGTCTGCACAAGCTGGGTTTCCATTTCGCCGTCCGTGATCGTGAGTTTGCCAATATATTCAAATTTGGTGCCGGTAGAGGAAAGCAGAACATCCTTTCCGCTTTTATCCTTGATCACCTTTTCTTCTATGACGGAATGGGTGTGGGCATCAAGAACCGCATCAAAGCCCTCTGTGTTTTCGATCACATCGGTAATATCAGACCAGTCACCCGACTCGGCATAGCCAATATGGGAAAGGGCAATCACATAATCTGCTCCGGCTGCTTTGGCGTCATCAATGGTTTCCTGAACGATTTCAAACAGGTTCGCCTCATGAAAGGTATAAATCATCTCGCCGTCGTCATTCTTAAACTGTGCAGGACTCGAAGAGTTGATGGTTTCAGGGGTGGTAATACCGACATAAGCAACATCCACATCTCCATAAGAAACGATTGTATAAGAGTCAAAGAAGGATTTCTCTTCCCCAATCTTTGCAAAATTGCAGGAAAGGAATTTGGTGTTTGACATTTCGTTCAGTTCCAAAAGCCGGGAAAGGTGATAATCAAACTCATGATTTCCAAGAGCAATCGCATCATAGCCGACCTTGTTCATAAGGTTTACGATGTATTCCCCCTTGGAGACCGCCCCCAGGGTTCCGCCCTGAACAAAGTCGCCGCAGGAAACAACGCCCACATGAGCATAATTTTCCAAGAGTTCGTTTTTCATGGCGGCAAGTTTGGAATATCCTTCCACCGCACAATGCACATCATTTTCATAAAGGATCACAATCGTGTCGTTATCTTTTGCCCAGACCGCACCTGTAAAAACAGACAGAACCATACACAAAGCAAAAACAAAACTGATTGTTTTTTGGCATAAATTTTTCACCTTATTCCTCCGTTCCGCACAAACAAAGCATATGCATTTTTGTTTTATTATGACATTTCTTCTGCCGAATTGCAACACTGATTTATGTGCGTTTCTGTTTTTGCTGTCTGTGGAAACCACACAAACAGTGAAAGGGGGCCTCTGCTTTTTGCGTCAAAGTTACATCGTGCTGCTTTTTTTGGTATATCCGTAACGAATACAGAAAGATTTAGAAAAATATTGACTTTTATGCTTCCCATAGTATAGTTATATTGTTACATCATTCGACTGAAAATGATTCAAGGGAGTTTTCAAACGATGGCAAATATCAAAAATGTCACAAAAGAAGATCAGACATCTGCTGCAAGGTTTAAGCGACTGGCCTGGCTGATGCTGTTGAGTTTCGGCTTTACCTATTTGTTTTTCTATAACGGCCGCCAAAACATCAATTTGGTTATGACTCAGATGGCAGAAGAACTGGGGTCTACCACAACGGCGCTGGGTGTCGTTTCTTCTGCACTCTTCTGGTGTTATGCCTTCGGTCAACTGATCAACGGCAGACTGGGCGCCTTTTTCGGATACAAACGCTTTATGATCATCGGCGTTGTTTCCAGCGCGGCGCTGAATGTCATCATCTCTTTTCAACATTCCATTCCGGTGATTGCCATCCTTTGGGGATTAAACGGCTTTTTCCAATCGATGGTTTGGTCTAACGGGCTTGGTGTGGTAAACAAATGGTGGCCAAAGAAAAAACGCGGATTTGCAACCGGACTTGCCACCTTCTTTTCCGGTATGGCCCAGGTGGTAACCTATCTGACCATTTTATTCTGCCTGGAATGGAATCCCGAGTGGGGTTGGCGTGCCGCTTTCCGTTATCCCATGATTCCTATGCTTCTGATGCTGATCGCATTTTTCTTCTTTTTCCACAACTCTCCCAAGTCGGTCGGCCTTGCGGATTTGGAAGAAGAGGACGATGAACGCGATGTCTCGCTGGAAAAAGAAATTCAGAAAAAGGGATATCTTTACCCCTATAAGATGCTGTTTTCCGAGCCGAAAGTGTTAGTTTTCTGTTTGATCTCCGCCATCGCGGGAATCGGCAGATACGGGCTTTTAACCTGGGTTCCCACCTATTTCACCGAGGAACTGGGTCTCACCATAAAAGACGGGATTTTCAGTTCCATTCTTTTGCCCTTTGGCCAGGCCTGTGCCATGTTTATCTTCCCCATTATTACGGATAAGTTTTTGAAGGGCAAACGGGAACCGATGCTGATTATCGCTTCGCTCATCACCTTCTTGGGAATGATCGTTTTCCCGTTTGTGAAGGTTCAGGCAGTGGCATCCGTTATGCTTTTCGTTTTGGGTGTGTTTGCCATGGTCACGGGTGTTATTTGGACCATTGCCGGCGATATCGGCGGAAAAGCCTTTTCTTCCACGGTAATCGGGGTGTTTGACTGGGCGGTCTATATGGGTGCGGCAATTCAAGCGGTCATCTTCGGTTTTATCAAAGACACTTTCGGTTGGCCCGCAATCTTTATCGTGATTGGCTCGCTTTACATTATTATGTTGGTGTTGGCAATCCTGACTCGCAATATGAAAACAAAACGAATCTGAAACTTTCACAGTAAACGGAAGAACAAATGATGCAAAACAGCGGAGGGAACCCCTCCGCTGTTTGTTTATGCATCTTGATTGACCACATCTGCAATCCGCTGCAAAAGAGCAAGAGAGAAATCTTCCAACGGGAAGGCCTGCACCGGTTTATGGGTCAATGTGTGAAGCCAGGTGGCGGCAGCGGCATATCGGCCATAGTCCAGCGAGAGATGATAGCCATCTCGGCAAAGAGAAATTCCACCCTCTTTCACCCGAAATTCAGGCAGTTCCTCACGCAGTTTTTGAATCATCTCGCCCACAGGGATCAAAGGCGCATGGATCTTTTCTGCGGCCTGATGACTGGCCTGCAGGATCCTTCGGAACATTTCCAACTGATCGTTTCCATACCCGGCAAAACCGTCGGAAACCATGGTCCATTCATAGGCCCAGGTTTGATGAAAATAAAGTTCGGCATCCCCTTGGGCACCCCTTGCCGCGTCTGCCAAAACCGTCAGATAGGGCTCATAGGTTTCATAGATGCCGCTGTAAGGGCTGGCCTGCTGCAGGGTGATAACATCCCATTTTCCGAAAGCCAGCGCCTCTTGGATGCTGATCATCCGACCGGTGGAAAGGCCGTTGATTTCCAATTCATAATCGGTGCGCTCCTCCATCAGATTTTTCCAATGAAGTTCCAGACTGCAGCCGCCGATGTAAAGATTCCAGGCTTCCAGTTCCAGACCGTTTTGGGCTGCCAAAATGTGCAGCCATCTGTGGGCATCCTGAGAAAAGCTGTTTCCGATCGACAAAACGCGCATACAAACCCCTCCCCTTTTTTATTATTGTATCACAGTCATTATCCGGTCACAAGCGTT
>JAFQMB010000052.1 GCA_017421095.1 Oscillospiraceae bacterium | reverse complement strand
GGCTGCCTAGTGCTGAGATGGCCTGAGCGAGGTATTCTTCATCCAAAGAGCCAAAACCTTCAACCACAAACATCGCATCCAGATGCACCCCGCCTGAGGCACTTTGCACCTCATCCGAAAGGCCCAGGGCCAGCGCAAGAGAGGCCTGGAAAGATTCTCCTCCCGAAAGGGTTCGTACATCCCGTTTGCTTCCGCAGGCGTGATCTAAAACATCCAGATCCAGCCCGGTGGATTGGCGCAGATTATCTGCCTCTTTCCGACGCACCAGTTCATATTGCCCACGGCTCATCTGCATCAAACGCAAATTGGCTCGCTGCAGAATACGGTCAAAATATGCCGCCTGCACATAGGCCTCCAGGGTGATGCGATCCTTTCCTTTTAAGTTGCCCGAAGCGGTTTCATAAAGATCCTTTGTCAAAAGCCAACTGTGTTCGGCGGCCAAAAGGGCATCCTTTTGGGTGTGGATGGCCAAGAGGGCATTTTTGTTTTGGTGCAGTCTGCGGTCCAAAATTTTCTTTTCTTCCTGCAACAGGAGATCTTCTTCCAAAAGCTTCGCCAGCGCTTCCTTGTTTTGCAGGAAGGTTTCCTCTTTGGGGGCAGATTTCAATTCCTCCTGCAATGCAAGAATCTCTCCTTGCAGGGTGCGCAGATGTTCGCTCTCTTTGGTATAGACCGATCGGGCGGTTTCATAATCCGATTGGAGGGTTTCTGCCTGCTTTTTAACCTGCAGCAGCATTGCTTTCGCCTCGGTCGGATCCGAGGGGACCAGCTCTCTTTCCAGCGAAAGAATCAATTCGAAAAGGGAAGCTGCTTTGGCTTCTGCCTCTTTGGCCTCGTTTTGCCATTCCTGCAGCAGCTCTTTTGTTTCCTGCAAAATATCCTCGCCTTTGGGAATCCGGATACATCGAAGTTGCTCCTCTTCGGCCATTTGATCTTCTGCGGTCTTCAAATCCGCTTTGGATTTTTTCATTTCTTCAAGGAGCGTTTCTTTGGCCAACCGACCCTGTTCTTTGCTTTCCAGCGGATGATCAAAAAGAAATGCGCCCTGTCGGGTCAGGCGTTCGGAAATTTCTTCCAACACCGCCTTTTTGCTGCCTGCCTCAGCGAAGGCGTTTTGCTCCTCTTTTGCAAGCAAAGAGGCCTTTTCCTCTGCCAGATGCAGTTCCTGTTCGGTGGGGGCGGCATCACTCTTACAGGCTTTTTTGGGATGAGAAAGAGAACCACAGACGGGGCAGGGGAGGTTTTCCTGCAAACTTTCCGCCAAAATCCCTGCCTGTGCCGCCAAAAAGGCGCGGTTCATGACTCTGGATTCGGCCGTTGCCGCCTCTGCCCGGGCAGAAAGGGTTTGATAGGCTTTGTTTGCGGCAAGAAAGGCCGTTTCGGCCGCCTCTTTTTGATCATAAAGGGCCAAAAATTCTTCCACTTTTGCCAGATGTTCTTCTTTTCTTTGCAACAAAAGCCGCAATTCGCCAACCTTTTTGGGGGCATCCTGCAGCAAAGATGCCTGATTTTTCAAGGTGGTCAATGCCGTTTCATAGCGCCGGAGATCCGCTGTCTTCTGGAGGATTTTTTGTTTGTTTTCCGCCAGTTTTTTCTGCAACTCCGCCTGGTTGGCCTTTCTTTCGATTAGCAGATCATATTTAGGCATACTGCGGCTCAGCCGATCAGCCTCCGCTATGGCAGGTGCATAGGATTTGTCATAAAAAGATTTGGTTTCTTCCAGATGGGCGGCAAAGGAAACAAGATCCTGTTTCACCCGGATCAATGCGGTCTCTTTTTCTGCCAGACGGCTTTTTTGTGCCAGCGCCTTTTCCCCCAACGTGACCGCTGCTTGCAGGGCGCTTTCTTTCTTTTTTTGACTCTCTTCCTTTTTTTGCAAAAGGTTCAGCGCCGTTTCATCCGATCTGATCTGTTCCAAAGCCAACTGGCAGGCCAAATCAACGGGAAGTTCCCCATTTTTGAGCTGTTTAGCCTCTTCGTCCTCTTTTTCCAGCGCGATTCCGGCCATATACTGTTCCAGACCGGCGCGAAGCCGATCGTGTTTTTTCTTTTCTTCCGCCGCCAACTCTTTCAAAGAATCCTGCAGTTTCAAATAGGGCCAGGTGCCAAACAGTTTGCGAAGAATCTCTTTTCTCTCTTCGGTGGAAGAAAGAAGCAACCGGGCGAAATCCCCCTGGGCGATCATGGCAATGCGGGAAAACTGCTCTCTCTGCAACCCGAGAATCCCGGCAATCGCTTCATTCACCTCTTTGGTGCGGCTGATGATTCTGCCGTCGGGCAGGGTCAGTTCGGCGGTTGCCTTTTGCTCGGTCATCCCATCTCCTCGCAGGGCAGGACGCTCATAATCGGGGGATCGGCGAATGTGATATTCCTTTCCTTTGGAAAGAAAGGAAAGGGAAACAAAGGTGGGGGTTTCGGGCAGGGCATATTTGCTGCGCAGCATCTTGCCCTTCCGGTTGTCGCCGCTGGCTTCGCCGTAAAGGGCGAAAGAGATGGCGTCAAAGATGGTGGTTTTGCCGGCGCCGGTGTCACCGCAGATGAGATAAAGGCCGCCGGTGCCCAGTTTTTCCAATTCCAAAACGGTTTCCCCGGCATAGGGGCCGAAGGCACTCATGGTCAAGCGAAGCGGTCGCATCAGGCAAGCCCCTCCTTTTGAAGAAGATTTTGCAGCAGCGCAAGTTGTTCCTCGTCCATTTCCTTTTCGTGCTGCTTTTCATATAATTCGGCAAACAGTTCCGGCAGGCTCTTTTCCGGGCGGTCCGCTCCCTCCAGAATGTGGGCCGCTGCCTGTTGCCAAACCTTTTGATCCAATTTCAAAAGATTGGGATACTGCCAACGCAGTTTGGCCGCGGCATCGGGAATTTCCACCGGGTCGGTGAGGGTGATATGAAGATAATCGTTCTTTTGCTCTTCGTGCAGCCGGTCTTTGGATTCCAATTCCGCAAAAGTCCCTTCCAATTCCTGTAAATCCCGCAAAGGAGAAAGGGGCAAAAGGGTGATCTGACAGTTGCCTTTTTCTTTCAGTTCCAAAAGGGTAATGCTTTTTTGTCCTCTTGCTTCGGAAAAAGAATATTTCAAGGGGGTGCCGCTGTATCGCACAAAGGGGTGTTTCACCTGCTGCGGAGTATGGATATGCCCCAGGGCAACATAATCAAAGGCCTCAAAATGCGAAACAGAAACTTGATCCAGCCCGCCCACCGATTGTTCTTCCGATTCACAAACCTGAGCCCCGGTGACGAACTGATGGGCCACCAAAAGATGGCGGCTACCATCCAAAAGATCCAGGTCGGAAAGGACTGCTGTCAGGGCATCGTCGTAAGAGGCGATCTCTTTTTCGGGGAAAAAGGGACGGACAGAGGCAGGCTTGATAAAGGGCAATAGATGCAAAAACAAGGGGCCGTGTTCATCTTCCAACCGGACAGATTGAATCTTCCCCTGATAAACCGATGCCAGATAAACACCGCTTTTTTCTAACAAACGGCTGGCAAAGGCAAGGCGTTCGGCCGAATCGTGGTTGCCGCTGATGGCAAAAACCGGGCAAAGGGCAGCGGCCTTGGTGAGGAAATTATCCAGCAGGGTGACCGCTTCGCCCGAGGGGATGCTTTTATCATAAAGATCGCCAGCCAAAATCAGCCCGTCCGGCTGATATTGGCGCATAAGCATCAAAATCTGATCCAAAATATATTTCTGATCTTCCAAAAACGAGCAATCGTTGAGCCGTTTCCCGATGTGAAGATCCGAGGTGTGGAGAAATTTCAAGGGTCCATCGCTCCTTCTTTTTGATTTGGATAACAGAACACCTCCGGTTTTCCGGAGGTGAAGCAATCAGCCTTTTTCCACAAATCGGCGAATGGCCGAAAAGGTCTCTTCGCTGATGACGTGTTCGATTTTGCAGGCGTCTGCTGAGGCGGTTTCTCTGTTAACACCCAGACGCAAAAACACCTCGGTTAAAAGGGCGTGGCGCTCATAAGTGCGCTTTGCAACTTCCAGCCCGGCTTCGGTCAAAACAAGGTTGCCATCCCCTTCCACCGCCACATAACCGCCGCTTTTCAAAAGCCCGATGGCGCGGCTGACGCTGGGTTTGGAAAAGCCCATATGGTTGCCCACATCAACGCTTCTTGCCCGCTTGCCCTCTTTGGTGAGCAGATAGATGGTCTCCAAATACATTTCACCCGATTCCTGCAACTGCATCCTGCCGCCTCCTTTCGCTCCTTTGATTTTTTTCTTATTTTATCACAGAAAGAGGGGAAAATCAATAGATAGAAGACGACATAGAAAAAACAGGAATCTGGCAACACAAATGCAAAATCTGAACGCTTGACGGATAAAAATCGGTTTGTTATACTGAACCCGTGAAGATGTAAAAATATAGCAGAAAAGCAAAAGAAATGGAAGAAGCCGTTTTTGTCAAGAGGTGACAGTTATTATGGATGTTTTTGGAATTCTTTCGTTTATCGGCGGTCTGGCCATGTTTTTGTTTGGGATGAATGTGCTCAGCAGCGGCCTGGAAAAGGTTTCGGGCAGCAGATTGCAGCAAACCCTCGGCAAGATGACTTCCAGCAAGGTCAAAGGGGTTGGCCTTGGAATGACAGTGACCGCCGTGATTCAGTCTTCCTCTGCCACCACCGTGATGCTGGTGGGTTTTGTGAATGCCGGAATTATGAGCCTTTATCAGGCCACCAATGTGATTATGGGCGCCAACATCGGCACCACCGTCACCGGTTGGATCACCGGTCTTACGGGGCTTGACGCCGAAGGATTTTTGTTGCAGTTTCTGAAACCGGCCAATTTTTCCCCGTTGATTGCATTGGCAGGCGCCATCCTTTTGATGTTTGGTAAAGGCAAGAAAAAGGATCTGGGAAGTATCTTTTTGGGCTTCGCCGTTTTGATGTTCGGGATGACACAAATGAGCGATGCCATGAAGCCTTTGAGCGAGAATGAAACCTTCCGCAGCCTGCTGCTTGCCTTCAATAATCCTTTGTTGGGCCTGATCGTGGGTGCGCTTTTCACCGCGGTGATCCAAAGTTCTTCCGCCAGCATCGGTATTTTACAGGCGGTGGCGGCCACAAACGGTTTGACTTATAATATGGCTATTCCCATCATCATGGGGCAAAACATCGGCACCTGTGTGACTGCACTGCTCTCTTGTATCGGCGCCGGCAAAAACGCCAAACGGACAGCAATGGTCCATCTTTATTTCAATCTGATCGGTTCCACTTTGTTTATCGGCGCCTATTATGCCATCAAAGGGATTGCTCCTTCGCTGTTCCCCTTTGCAGACGATGTTCTGACCACCTTTGGGATTGCGGTGATCCACACCGTTTTCAACCTGCTGACCACTTTGGTGATGTTGCCCATGAGCCGTCAGCTCTGCCGTTTGGCCCAGTGGACAATCCCGGAAAAGAAGGGAGAAACCGAACGGGTCACCCGTTTGGACGAGCGTTTTTTGGCCACCCCGAGTGTTGCAGTACAGCAGTGTAAAGCGGTGATCCGCGAAATGAGCGGCATTGCCGAAGAGAGCCTGACCATGGCTTTGTCCTTTTTGGAACAATATGACCCGAAATCTGAAGAGAAATTGCGGAAAAAAGAGGACCTTTTGGATCGGTTTGAAGACGAACTGGGCACCTATTTGGTGCAGCTTTCCAGCCGGGAATTGACTGAAGAAGAGAGCAGAGAAGTTTCGAAGATTTTGCATGCCATCGGCGACTATGAGCGCATTGGCGACCATGCATTGAACATTTTGTATGCCGCAAAAGAGGTGTTTGAAAAGCAAATTGCCTTTTCCGGACAGGCACAGAATGAAATCCGGGTACTTGCCGGTGCTGTGGGCGAGATTATGCAGATGACCCGAAAAGCCTGTGATACGGAAGATCTTCTTTTGGCCACCCGGGTGGAGCCGCTGGAACAGGTGATCGACGATTTGAAAGCAGAGATCAAACACCGTCATATCGATCGGTTGCAGGAGGGCCGCTGCACCATCGAACTGGGCTTTGTGCTCAACGAACTGTTGACCAATTTTGAGCGCATCAGCGACCATTGTTCCAACCTGGCCGCTTGTATGATCCAGCTGCATCAACACAGTTTGGAAACCCACCAATATCTCAACCTGCTCAAATATTCCGGACAGGAAGAGTTCACCGAAAATTATCGGGAATTTCACGATCGGTTTCCGCTTCCTCCTTCAAAGGAAGTATGAGGAAAATGGAAAAGCACCTGCTGAAAAAGCAGGTGCTTTTTTGTGTCTGAAACGGATAGAAAACAGGGCTTGGTCAGGGGTGTTTTCTTTGCCCTCTGCGGTGCCGTCTCTCCCAAAGGAAGAGAAAGGCATCTGTGAATTTACAGCAAAATGGCTCAATCTTTTTTTGGAAACATTTGTGCCGTTTTCAAAACCGCCACACAGGTTTTGGCGTCCTTGATCTCGCCGCTTAAAACCTTTGCCAAAACCGAATCAAAGGGCAGCCGGAGCACATCCAAAAATTCGTCCTCATCGGGATGGGCCAGAGTTTTGTTCAGGTCGGTGGCCAAATAAAGATATAAGATCTCGGCGCAATAACCGGGGGTGGGGTAGACCTCTCCCAAAAAGGTCCAGTTATTTGCCTGCAAGCCAACCTCTTCTTCCAATTCCCGTTTGGCGCAATCGATGGGAGCTTCGTTTTTGGAATCCCGTTTTCCGGCAGGCAGTTCCAAAATCTCCTGATGATAGGGGTAGCGATACTGCCGCACAAGATAGGTGCAGCCGTCTGCATCCAACGCCAGAATACAGACGCCGCCGTTATGATCCACCCATTCTCTTTTGGCCTCATGGCCGTTTTCCAAAAGCACCGTGTCGTCATAAACCGAAAGAATGCGGCCTTGATAGATCTGTTTGGAAGAGAGGGTTTCTTCTTTGTGATTCATAATCATTGCTCCTTTTGGGCTTGGTTGCCTTTTTGATAGTATGCCGCAAAAATTAAAATGAAACGTAAAAAATTCAAGATTGTTTCCGGTCTGCTGATTTTGGGTTTTGTCAAAGAAGGGTAATGCCTGCCGCCTTGCAGGCTTCCAGGGTTTCTTCGTCCCAAACAGAGGATTGCACCTCTCCCACATGCACGTTGCCAAGCAGCAGCATACAAAGACGGGATTGACCGATGCCGCCGCCGATACATTCGGGCAGTTGACCATCCAGCAACATTTTATGATAGGTAAGTGTCCGGCGGTCATCGCAGTTGGCAGCAGAAAGTTGGGAAGAAAGACTTTCTGCGTTGACCCGAACCCCCATGGACGAGATTTCCAACGGAATATCCAACACATTGTGGCGGAACAAAAGGTCGCCGTTTAATTGCCAGTCATCATAGTCGGGGGATCTGCCGTCGTGCTTTTCGCCGTTGGAGAGCCGGCCTCCGATCTGCATGAGAAAAACAGTGGGATGTTCTCTTGTAATGCGATCTTCCCGTTCTTTGGGAGAAAGGGTGGGATATCTCTGCAGCAGTTCTTCCGAGGTGAGAAAATAAACTTCCCGATCCAAACAGGTCTGAATCTGGGGATATTTCTTTTTGATCACATCCAGGGTGTTGCAGATGCTGTCTACAATTCTTTTAACGGTTTCTTTCAAGGTTTCCTCGGTGCGCTCTTCGTCTGCGATCACCTTTTCCCAGTCCCATTGGTCCACATAAATGGAATGGAGATTGTCGGGGGTTTCATCCTTCCGGATGGCGTTCATATCGGCATAAAGTCCTTTGCCTATCGGAAAACCGTATCGGTAAAGGGCCATTCGCTTCCATTTTGCCAAAGAATGAACCACCTCGGCATCCACCCCGGTGCCCGGAACATGAAAGCGAACGGGTTCTTCCACCCCGTTGAGATTGTCGTTGAGGCCGGTAGCCGGATCCACAAACAAAGGGGCGCTCACCCGTTTGAGGCGCAGTTTTTCAGAAAGCTGATCTTCAAAGGTGCGCTTGATGATGCCGATGGCATTTTGGGTTTCATATAAGGTCAGACAGGGCCGATAACCGGCCGGAATTTTGGTTTTTCCCATAAAAAAGGCTCCTTTCGTCGCGCCTGCGGCCGAGGTCATAAAGAGATTGTTTATCCCTCTGCCTTGAAAAGATACAAGGTGCAGGGTTTCATACCGTTATAAAGTTTTCTCTTTTTGTCTGCTTTTCTTCCGAAGGAATCTTCCAGATCGGAGGCAGGGGTGATCACAGCAGCGGAAAGCTGTTTGCTGTGGGAAAGAGCATCCCCCAGCTGGGTGCAGACATTTCTTGCCGCTTCCAGATCCAAAAGCCGTTCCCCGTAAGGCGGGTTGCAAAGCAGAATCCCGGCCCGGTCGGCAGAAAATTCCTTCACCGGCTTCACAGAAAATTTGATACAATCAGAGAGACCGGCACGCTGGGCGTTTTTTCGGGCAATTTCCACCATCTTGGGGTCAATATCGCTGCCAAAGGCAGAAAAAGAGGAGGGGCGATGCATTTCTTTTGCCAAAGCCCGTTCTTCTTTCACCAGCGTTCTCGAAAGGAAGAAGTAATTTTCAAAGGCAAAGGGACGGTATGCCCCAACTGCGCGGCCTTTTGCCCGCAGCCCTGCTTCGATGAGCAGCGTCCCGGAGCCGCACATAGGATCAAAGACGACACTGTCTGCCCGGACGCCCGAAAGATCGGCAATGCCAGAAGCAAGGGTTTCCCGAATGGGCGCAAGGCCCATATCCAGCCGATAGCCCCGTTTATAAAGGGGGTCGCCGCTGGTGTCCAAAAGGAGAAGAAAATCATCCCGCAAAAGGGAAAATTGGAGTTGGCAGCGCACCCCGGTTTCGGGCAGCCAGGGGGTGTGATAATATGCGCCCAGCCGTTTGGCAGCGGCCTTTTTAATCACCGATTGGCAGGCAGGCACGCTGGAGAGTTTGGAAGAGAGGCTGGAACCCTTCACCGGGAAGGCATCCTCTTTTCGGATATACCGTTCCAAAGGGGCAGCGGAAACTGCATCAAAGAGATCCTGAAATTCGGTGGCTTTGCATCTGGCCAACAGAATAAACACCCGTTCGGCAACCGCAAGGGAAAGGTTGGCCTGCAAAAGGATTCGTTCATCCCCTTTGAAAAAGACTCTGCCGTCTTCTGCGGTGATTTCTTTGGCACCGATGCGCCCCAGTTCAAATTTCAAGGTGCGTTCCAGCCCGAAAAGGCAGGGGGCCATCATCGTCATTTCCATCTTGGAAGGCTCCTTTCCGAAAAAATAAAAAAACTGCCGACCCGAAGGGCCGGCAGCGGCATATGTTCGGGGATCAGGGCAAAATTGCCACTAACCCACAGTATAACACAAGAGATGGAAAAAATCAAAGGTTTTCGGGCACCAGAATGGCATAATCTCCGTCATTTCTGCGATAAACCACCCGAAGATCGCCGTTTTCCTGATCTTCAAAGAGGAAGAAACTGTGGCCCAGTTGATTCATCTGCAAAACTGCCTCCTCTGCAGACATGGGTTTGACCGCAAAACGTTTGGTTCGAACGATGCGGAAATCCTCTTCTTCGGGGATTTCGATTTCGCCTCCCGCATCCTTCAAGCCCTTCTTGACCAGTTTGGATTTATTTTTTGCAATCTGGCGGAAAAGTTTTTCGGCCGCTTCGTCCAGTGCCTTTTCCATTTCAGGCGCCTCTTGTTCGGTGCGATAAAGGAAGCCGCCCTGCCGCACCGTGATCTCAACCTTCTGATAGCGGGGCAGAACAGAGACTTTGATGCCTGCCTCCACCTCCTCTCCGAAGAAGCGATCCAGTTTTTTGAGTCGCTGCTCGGCCTGAGCCTTGAAGGATTCCTTGATGCGAACATTTCGGGCAGAATAGGTGATATACATAACAAAGCCTCCTTTTGGTCCATCTTGCGAAAATTCTTTTCGCAACCATATTATACCACATAAAAAAGGGGGAAGCCATTGACATTCTGCCAAAAAAACAAGGTTCAAATTTATCAGACCCGACAAACTCTTCGACAGATACAAGAAATTTTGCCGGAAGCCTTTTCTTTTTTTGGATTTCGTGTATAATAAAAATGTCCGTGGTTATTTTTCGGGAGGTGCGCTTTTGGCCAGCATCAACAGAAGAACATATGAAGGTTTTCAACAGGAAACCAGAAGAAAATATAATCTGAAAATTTTTTGGCGTGGTGCGTTGACCGGTTTTTTGGCTGCCGCACTTATTTTTGCGCTCTGTTTTTTGACATTGGGTCCCTTGGTCTTTGGTCGTGGGGAAGAAACCTCCGGTTTGGAGACCTCCTCTTCGGAAGCATCTTCTACGGAAGCGTCTTCTCTTGAAACCTCCTCCGCCCAAATTGGTGGCGAAGCCCTATCATCGGAGCCGGTTTCGGAAGAAAAGAGCAAAGAGGCAGACTCGGTCGAAACATCCGGGGAGGAAAGTTCGGTTCCCGTTTCCTCCGTTTCTTTGCAAATCCCGGCAAATTTGGGCGGCAAAGCGGCGTTAGAGGCCATCATCAAACCGGAAAAATCTTCGGTTGCCACTTCCAAACCTGCCAGTCAGACGGTGAGTCAGGCCCCTTCTCCCAATCCGGTGCCATCCCCGTTGAACACATCCAGCCCGGCTTATTTATATGCCGGTGAAATGCAGCCCGAAAGCTTTTTGGCAGACAGTTTGTTTATCGGCGACTCCATCACCCAGGGAATGGGCCTTTATCTGCCCGATCTTAACACCACCGTTCTTGGCGTGAGAAGCCTGAATCCCGACAGCGTGTTCACCGCCACCGTCAATGGGCCCGGCGGCAAGAAGATGAGCATCCCCAAGGCGGCCATTGCTTATAATCCCAAGCGCATTTATATTATGATCGGCACCAATGGCATCGCCTGGATGAGCCAATCTTATATGATCGGTCGGTTGGGCGAACTGGTAGATCAGTTGCACAAAGCGCTGCCGAAGACCAAGATCATTTTGCAGTCCATTCCTCCGGTGAGCAGAGGAAAATATAATTCCGACAATCGCTTTTCGGTGAAAAACATCGATGCTTATAACACCAAACTTTTGAAATTGGCCGAAGAAAAGGGCGTTGAATTTTTGGATGTGAACGGCTTTTTCAGAGATAAACAGGGCTATCTGCCCTCGAATGAAACGCCGGACGGGATTCATTTTTATAAAGCAAATTATCAAAAATGGGTCGCCCATCTGCTTTGTCACACGGTGGCCAATCGAGATAAGCCGGTGGAAGTGAGTTCCGTTTCCGAACCGGAAAGCAGTTCCCAAACAGAAACATCGGAAGCTGTTTCCAGTCTGCCGGAAGAAGAGGAGTCTTCTGAAGAAACGGCCTCGTCCGTGGTAGAATAAAAAGAAAAGAAGGAGAAGATCTTATGAAAAAATTGATTTCCCTTTGCCTGGTTTTGAGTTTTGTTTTTTGTCTGCTGATCTCCTGCCAGCCTGCCGGTAATGAACGTTCCGAAAGCGGGCAAAACAGCACCCCTGTTTCGGTGGCTCCTCTTGGTGTTACCGCCGAAGAGATGGCCCAGGCTGTGATGGCCACTGTCACAATGCCGGAAATGGTGGCAGGCAGCCAGCGGGTGATCAGCTCTTATTATGATTTTGCGGTGGTCACAGAGTGTGAAGATTATGCCTGTTATCTGACCTCCAGCGGTGCCACGGCAGACGAGGTGGGCATCTTTGTTTTCAAAAGTGAAAATGATGCCAAAGAGGCTGTGAAAAAAATGGAAAAACGCCGGGATGATCAAATCACAAGCTTCACCGGCTATGTGGACACCGAAGTGCCCCGTTTGCAGAATGCCAAAATCGGTACCGTCGGTCGGGTGGCCTATTATATTGTGACTTCCGATCCCACCGCCGGTGTCACCGCATTGGAAGGCAAGCTGAAATAAGAAAAAGAAAACTCCCCGTGGCAGCGGGGAGTTTTTTGCTCGACAAAAGAATACAAATTGTCAAAAATTCTCTTTGTTAAATGCTGTTTGTCGGCACACAATATGCTGGCAAACGCAAACTATAAAAAGGAGAGTTCAGACAAATGAGCAAGAACAAGATTGTTGTCCCTCAGGCCCGTGAAGCAATGGATCGCTTCAAGATGGAAGCTGCTAATGAGGTTGGCGTGAACCTGAAAAACGGTTATAACGGCGACCTGACCAGCAAGCAGGCCGGCAGCGTGGGTGGCCAGATGGTCAAGAAGATGATCGAATCCTACGAAAACAACGCGAAATAAGCAGGCTCGATCGAAAAAAAGACAGTCCCCCTGAAAAAGGAGGGCTGTCTTCTTTTTATGTCTTTCAAAGACCGAAAAAACGCACCGTGACAAATTCATTACCGCCGCGAATGAAGGGAATCAGATGATCCGGCAGGGCGGAGAAAGGGATTTCCTTTCCCATCTGTTCCATAGCAAAGATCCGCAGTTCCTCTTTCAGTGCCGTTTCCACCGCAGTTCTTCGGGTCAGACAACATTTGTGTGGGCCGTAAAGTTCTTTGGTGCGGGCCAGAATGGCCGTTTCATTCATGGGCAGATGAGAGAGTGTGCAGTTCAAAATCTCGGTTCCGCCTGCATTTTTGGCGATCATACGAAGGGTTGTCATAACAAAACACCTGCCTTTCCCTGCAACAGTTTATGCAAGGGTGATTTTTCGGTGTCAATTTTGGCCGGCGGCTTCTTCCAGCAACGCCTCGATCTCTACCAACCGACACATCTTTTCTTCGCTTTCCGCTGCGATTTGATCCAATCTTGTGCAGCGGGTGCCCATCTCCAAATAATCCTTATAAATTTCCGGATCTTCGATCTCGGCTCTGAGGGTTTGCTCTTCCTGTTCCAAATAAGCCAGTTCCTCTTCCAGTTGCAGTTTTTCCGCCCGCCATTTCGCTGTTTTGACCCGCATTTCTTTGCTGTTGCGTTGGGCCTGTTTTGGGGCAGATTGTTTTTGGGGTTGGCTGACAACAGAAGCAGGCAGCAGTTCAGCTTCCCGCCTTTTGGCTTCCAGATAATCATCATAATTTCCCGGATAGATGCGATAGCCGTTTTCCCGCAGTTCCACAATCTTGTTTGGAATCTTGCGCAAGAAATAGCGGTCATGGCTGATCAAAAGCACGGTTCCGTCAAACTCCTGAAGCGCTTCTTCCAACGATTCCTTGGTGGGAAGATCCAAATGGTTGGTGGGCTCATCCAAAAGCAGCAAATTGCCCCGCTCCTGGTGCATAATCGCAAATTCCAGCCGCGCTTTTTCGCCCCCCGAAAGCATGGAAACCCGTTTTTCCACCGCTTCACCCGAAATGCGAACCCGGCCGAGGGCACTTCGAACTTCAAAAGGGGAAAGTCTGGGGTCGTGTTGCCAAAATTCTTCCATTACCGTGTTTTCGGGATTTAAGTTTTTGCCTTCCTGCTCGAAATAGGATTTATAAACATTGACCCCCCAGCGGAGTTTCCCTTCCGCCGGCGAAAGCAACCCCATCAACACCCGGAAGAGAGAGGTTTTTCCAACCCCGTTGGGCCCGATGATGGCAACGCGGTCATGAAGCCGCAAAGAGAGATTAAAACCGGAAAAAAGCCGGCGCTTTTCTTCGCCCACACAAATGCCGAGATCGGAAATTTCCAACACCTCTTTGCCGCTTTGGATCCGGGGCTCAAAGGAAAAGTTGGCCGCTTTGGCAGGGGGGACGGGCTTTTCGATCCGCTCCATTCTGTCCAGTTCCTTTTGGCGGCTTTTGGCCAAAGCAGAGGTCGAAGCTCTCACCATGTTTCGGGCAACAAAATCGGTCAGTTCCGCAATTTTTTGCTGTTGGGCTTTATATTCCTTTTCCTGCCGTTCATAGGCGGCTTGCCGAAGCCCGAGATAGGAGGTATAGTTGCCTTTATAGGCGGTCAGACGGCGGTTTTCCACCTCAAAAATGCGGTTTACCACCGCATCCAAAAAGAAACGGTCGTGGCTCACCGCCAAAACAGCCCCACGATAATCGGCCAAAAATCCTTCCAGCCAATGGAGAGTGTCAAAATCCAAATGGTTGGTGGGCTCGTCCAAAATCAAAAGATCCGGTGCCTGCAAAAGCAGTCTGGCCAGGGCAAGACGGGTTTTCTCTCCGCCCGAAAGGGCCGAGACCGGATCCTGCCAGCGCTCTTTGGAAAATCCCAGACCGTTTAACACCTTGGCCATATTCACTTCCATCAAATGGCCGTCATGGGTTTCGAAATCCGATTGCAGCATGGCATAGTGGGCAAGGGCATCTTCTGCCTCTTTGCTGTCGGGATCCAAACTGCTCAAAGAATGTTCCAATGCCAGCATTTCTTTTTGCTGGGCCAGCAAAGGCGCAAAGGCCAACATCATCTCATCCGAAATGGAGTTGTTGGGGTCGGCAGGCTGAATCTGGTCCAAAACGCCGACGGTGATGTTTTTCGCCTTTCGGATTTCCCCTTTATCGGGGTCGATTTTTCCTTGAAGGAGGCGCAAAAGGGTGGTCTTGCCGGCACCGTTGGGGCCAATGATGCCCACCCGGTCTTTCTCTTCCAGCGTGAATGAAATGTTTTCCAACAGATAAACGCCGTTGAAACTTTTATAAACCTGCTCAAAAGAGACCAGCATCTGCGCATCCCTCCTTTTTT